>JBEGTV010000092.1:0-7992 GCA_041179225.1 Deinococcota bacterium
ATTCCCTCGAGTGCCAAATACGCCAGCAGCGCATTGGAACGTTTGCCTAAAGGCACAGGAGCAGCCTGACGCTCCAAAACGCACCCACCGACCAAACGCAAATGAAAAGCCATGTAAATCCGAGTCTAACGCGCCCAAAGCCCAAAGTGAAACCCCTTTTGTTATCCACACCCCTGTGGATAACCTTGGGGATTGACAAACCCATGACATGAATGTTAAATCTCAAACCAAAGCGTCTACCACAAACTCAGTACCATAAAAAGAGATCCTAAAAATCAAGCCGTTCAACTTATCCACAGGTCAAACCAGCTTGTGGATAAGTGCCACTAGCCGCCAAAAATCTCGAAGGCAGCCAAAACCGTATTGGCATGGGCTTGGATCGTCAAACCAAGGTCTTTGTTGTACCCACCTGCCATTAAACTCACCACAGGAAACCCCATCGCCAAACAAAAGGCAAAGACTCGAGTATCTCGTTGTTGCACCCCAGCTAAAGTCAAAGCAAAACGCCCAAATTGATCTCGAGCCAAAACATCCACGCCAGCTAAGTAAAACACCAGTTGCGGCTTAAATTGTGTTAGCACGGGCAGTACACGCTCCTCGAGAAGTTGCAAATAGGCTTGGTCGTCTACACCGTCAGGTAAACCAATGTCTAAACTCGAGGTTTCCTTATGAAAAGGATAATTGCGCTCCCCATGCACTGACAAGGTAAAGACTCGAGCTTCATGCTTAAAAATAGAAGCTGTACCATTGCCTTGATGAACGTCCAAATCCAGCACCAAAATCCGTTCAAGACCGCGTGCTAGTAATTCCAGACAAGCAATCGCCACATCGTTTAAGACACAAAATCCTTCGCCGTGACTGGGGTAGGCATGGTGTGTACCACCTGCCAAATTGATACCCAAACCTGTTTGCAGCGCGTCTGCTGCCGCCGCCAAAGTCCCGCCAGTGGCTCGTAAAGCCCGTTCAATCAGCATTTCCGACCACGGAAAACCGAGTAGCCGAATTTCTTTACCCGATAAGGTCCCAAAGCGCAATTTTTTTAAGTAACTTTGGTCATGCACCCGTTCAACCAAATCCCAATCGGCTCGAGGTGGCTCGAGAACCAAAATTCTTTGCTGTTCGACTAAAAAGCGTACCCCAGCGTATTTTTGCATTGGGAATTTATGCCCAGTCGGAAGCGGCATCGCGTAATGGCTACTCGAGTACGCCTTAAAAGGTATTGGTCGTACTTCTTGCGCGGTAAGCATTATTCGCGGCTCTTGCGCCATAAGTACGCACCAACAAAATTAAGCAACGTTGTCAGCAATAACATATTCCAATCAAAAACCCGGTTTTGCGACAACCCCGCACCTAGAATAAAAATCACCATTAAATCCAGAAGCAACAAAATTGTAAGAATAAGCGTACTGACCCACATTGCAGCAGTTTACTCGAGACACCAGCAGAAAATTAGGGGTTTTCTTGCTATTTAGCCCAAAGCCCAAATACCGTATACTCAATCTTGTGCTAAATGTTGTCCTTTACCAACCTGAAATCCCTCACAATACTGGAGCAATCGCTCGTACCTGTGCTTTAATCGAAACCAGGCTTCATTTGGTGCGCCCATTTGGTTTTCAATTGCTCGATAAACGCATGAAACGCGCCAGCATGGATTATCTCGAGGATGCCGAACTGACCGAACATGCTTCATGGCAAGCCTTTGAAGAAAGTCTAGCCCCAGATGCTCGAGTTTTTGTGTTGTCTGGTTGGGCTTCAGAAATTTATTCGCAGATTGAGTATCAAAAAAATGATTACTTGGTTTTTGGACGTGAATCTGACGGCGTACCAAGGGAAATCCTCGAGAAATACCGTACACTAAGAATTCCCATGCCCGGTGCAGAAAAAGCCCCACGTGAAGATCATCGTTTTCATAGCCTGAATTTATCAGTTAGTGTTGGCATTGCTGCTTTTGAAGCGGCTCGGCAAATCAGTCAAAACTGGACGCTTAAATTGTAGCAATGTTTACTTTCGGCACTATTAACAAAAATTTGCGCTAAGATGAGCTTATGCAAGCCGTA
This sequence comes from Deinococcota bacterium, assembly GCA_041179225.1. Taxonomy (GTDB): domain Bacteria; phylum Deinococcota; class Deinococci; order Deinococcales; family JAAFIG01; genus JAAFIG01. The sequence goes on from JBEGTV010000092.1 coordinate 2,058, forward strand.
ATCGCTTCCAGCGATGTAACTATGACCCTCGCAGTGCAAACTGCATTGGACGGTTTTGACGTGCGCCACATTGATTCAGCCGATCAAGCCTTACTTGAAGCCCACCTCTCAAATCCTTTGGTGGTGGTGATTCATGCTCATTTGCGTGGCACGATTGCCGCGCCTGAAGTGGCTGGTTTATTATCGCGTCGTGCCGATTTACGCAACACATGGTTGGTGGCAATCTGTCCGTTTGAACAAATGACGATGTTTTACGAAGCGGGTTTAAGTGATGTAGAACCAGAACCATTTGATACAACTCGTTTTAAGGTTCGTCTCGAGTTAGGCTTAAGAATAAAACAAGCTCAGCAAGGCTTAAATTTGCGTTTCGATACTTTGGATCAAAAGTACAATCAGTTGCTCGAAGAAGAAAGACTGCGTGACCGACTGACACACATGCTCGTACATGACTTAAAAAATCCGATTTCAGCGATTATGGGCGCAGTTGACTTTGTGCGATCCGACCAACAAAATCTATTGCAACAACAACGTGACCTGATCGAAATGGCATACGAAGAATCACAACGGTTACTGCACCTTGCCAGCAATATTTTAGAAGTACGAAAAATGCGCGATGGTAAACTCAAACTCGAGCCTAAACCAATGACAGGCAAAGACCTTAAACGAGTTATCGAAAATTCCTTAATGGATGTTGGCGTTGGAATGCAGCAACGCCGAGTTCGAGCCAGAGTCCCCGATAACTTAACCCTCTTTAGTGCCGATGAAGACATTATAAGACGCATTTTGGCTAATCTGATTTCTAATGCCCTTAAACACACCCTGCCCCAAGGCAGAATTCAAATCGAAGCTCGAGTGGTTGCCGAGATGATCGAAATTGCTGTACATGACGACGGTGAAGGTATCCCTGATGAAGATGTTGAACGTATTTTCAAGGATTTTGAACGATCCAGATTAACCAACAGCACCCGTTTTGATACAGGTATGGGCTTAGCCTTTTGTAAATTAGCAGTTGAACAACACGGTGGACGTATTTGGGTGCAAAGCGCAAGGGATAAAGGCTCGAGTTTCTTCTTTACTTTACCGCAAGTTATGCCTGAACCCGTGGACATTGTTGAATTGGTAGATAATTAAGTATTGATGACTTAACCCTTTAAGTATTGGTGGACTTAACCCTTTAAGTCCACCAAATAAAAAAGCGGCACTGCAAATGCAGTGCCGCTATAAACCATTTACTTAAACCAAATGCCCAATTCTCGAGCCGCACTGTCTGAACTGTCCGAACCATGAGCAACGTTCTCATCTACTGTTGTAGCAAATTCAAAACGAATAGTCCCCGGCGCACTTTCCCAAGGACGGGTTGCGCCCATCATTCGTCGCCATTCGGCAATCACATTTTCACCCTCAAGTTCCATTGCCACCACAGCACCACCGCTTAAAAAATCCACCAAGCCATTAAAAAAGCCCTTGCCGTTGTGTTCGGCATAGTGTTCTGCCACCATTTCACGGCTTGGAGTCAGCATTTTTAGCTGCACAATCTTAAAGCCCTTTTTCTCGAGGCGCGAGATAATCTCGCCAACCAAACCACGGCGCACACCGTCGGGTTTTACCATTGCAAAAGTACGTTCAATAGACATAGGCTGCTACTTTACCGCGAAATTGTCAGGGCAGGTATCCTGTAGTGTTCGCCCTGTGAGGCAGAATAATTTAGAATGTTCAAATCAGGAAGCGCCCAAAGCCCGAAGCGACCACGCCCGACAGGTGCGCGTTTGTGGTCAAGACAGGTGCTGCTCCAAGGGCAAGAAGTTATTTCAGGACAAATCCTAAAAATAGGTGTACCATCTGTGCAGCAGGTTGGAGCAAACGATGATTGACAAAAAATCCCTGTCTGAAACCGATATTTGCGCCAAGTACATCACCCCAGCCGTGATTAAAGCTGGTTGGAGCGAACCAAGTCTGCGCCGTGAAGTCAGTTTTACCAAAGGCAGAATTATTGTGCGTGGGCAACTCGTAACCCGAGGACAAGCCAAACGCGCCGATTATGTGCTGTATCACGGGCATATTCCGATTGCTTTAATCGAAGCCAAAGACAATACCCATGCTGTCGGCGACGGGATGCAGCAAGCCCTAGATTATGCCCAGACGCTCGAGATTCCTTTTGTGTTTTCGAGCAACGGCGATGGTTTTGTGTTCCATGACCGCACGGGTTTAAGCCCAACCCTCGAGACCAACCTTACACTCGAGGCGTTCCCAAGCCCAACCGCCCTGTGGAATCTGTACCGCACTTTTAAGGGGCTGATACCCGACGAAGAAAACCTGATTTTGCAACCTTTTTTTGAGGATGGCACAGGTAAAGAACCACGTTATTACCAACGAGCCGCGATTAACGCTGCCATAGAAGCGATTGCCAAAGGACAAAACCGTGTGCTATTAACCATGGCAACGGGTACGGGCAAAACCTACACGGCTTTTCAGATTATTTGGCGCTTATGGAAATCTGGGCGCAAAAAACGCATTTTATTCTTAGCCGACTGCAACATTTTAATAGACCAAACGATGGTGGGTGACTTTAGACCGTTTGGGGTGGCAATGGCAAAACTTAGCCCACGCAACAAAACCATCGAACGCGACGATGGCACAACAACCGAATTACCGATTGCGATTGATACCAAACGGCGCATAGACACCAGTTTTGAAATTTATCTTGGCTTATACCAAGCCATCACTGGCATCGAAGAGAAACAAAAAATTTATAAGGACTTATCCAGCAACTTCTTTGACTTGATTGTCATAGACGAATGCCACCGAGGAAGTGCTGCCGAGGATTCGGCATGGCGTGAAATTCTCGAGTATTTTAGCAACGCCACACAAATTGGGCTAACCGCCACACCCAAAGAAACCGAGTATGTGTCTAACGCCGATTATTTTGGACAAGCAGTTTACACTTATTCCTTAAAACAAGGTATCGAAGATGGTTTCTTAGCCCCGTACAAGGTCATTAAAGTCCATTTGAGTGTTGACATCGAAGGCTACCGACCAAAAAAAGGCGAAACCGATACTTTTGGGCAACGAATAGAAGACCGTCAATACAACCAAAAAGACTTTGACCGCCACATTATTATTGATGACCGTACCAAACGGGTTGCCAAATGGCTGACCGAGTACCTGAAACAAAGCGGCAATAGATACCAAAAAACCATGATTTTTTGTGTGGACACCGAACACGCCGCCCGAATGCGTCAAGCCTTGATTAACGAGAATCAGGATTTATACCTAAAAAATCCCAAGTACATCATGCGAATGACAGGCGATGACCCCGAAGGCACAGCCCAACTTGGTAATTTTATAGACCCAGAAAGCATTTACCCCGTTTTAGTGACCACCAGCCGTTTGTTATATTGCGGGTAAAACCGTGCGGGTGATCTTAGAGCGAATCGAGCATTTAGATGAAAACGGTAAACTGATTACCGAAAGCCTACGCGATTACAGCCGCAAAACGATTCGCCGACGCTATGCCAGCCTGCAAGACTTTTTGCAACGCTGGAATGCCACCGAGCGCAAAGAAGCGATTTTTGCCGAGCTAAACGAAGCGGGCTTACTGCTCGAGCCTTTGCAAGAAGAAGTTGGCACAAACCTCGACCCATTTGACCTGATTTGCCACATTGCCTATGACCAACCACCCCTGACTCGAGCCGAACGCGCTGCCAAAGTCAGGCAGAACACCATTTTTAACAACTACGGTACACAAGCCAAAGCCGTACTCGAGGCATTACTGAACAAATACCAAGATGAGGGAATTGTTTCTGGACTCGAGAATGTCAGTATTTTAAGTATTCCACCCTTTAACCAAATGGGAACGCCACTGCAACTGATTAAAGAATTTGGTAGCAAAGCCGCTTTTGAAAATGCAGTCCATGAACTGCAACAAGCCATTTATGCCGATGTTGCTTAAAATTACCGAAACCGAATTTGACCTTTGCGCCACTCGGGTTGCCCAAAACTAGAGAGTACCGCTAAAGACTCGGCATCTAAGCCTCGAGTCTTCAATTCTGCCATAATTTGTTCAAATTCTGATTTGCTTAAATAACCATCCAAACCAGCTTCGCACAAATAAAGACTGAGTTCATCGGTTGACATTGTTTTAGAAAAACGTTCGGCAATCATCGGTGTTCCTCTAGGTTTAGCTCCAGAATAGCTAAGACCCGTCTAATCATAGCATACCCAATTTGATCATCATTTGTTAATTTAACCCATGATGAACAAGTTGATTGAATCACCTTAACGTTTTGTCAGGGTATGGTATAATGATGTTGCTAGGATGTGTCCCCAAGACAGCGCAAGCTGATTCGTTCTAGTACCCGCCCTTGCTTTTTGTGGCAAGATGGTTTCTAGCCAGGACTGGAATAAATAAGAGGTTAGGGGTAGTTTAATAAAAGCCAGCAGACGCTGGCTTTTACCTTTTTGGTTTAATGGGTTTGTTGTTTTGAACATTGAACAATATCGTTGCAAACCTAATTTTGTTGTGTCTAGGACGATTCGAGTTGCGGTCTTCATCTCGAGGGAAAGCGCTCTGGACAATCAGATGCAAACGCTTATCGCCAACGGCTCGTTTGACCTCAAAAAATACGTTGTATTCAACAGATATACCAGCCTCATTTAGCAATTCAAAAGTAACAAAATTGGAATGCTCCGTATGGGAAATTGTTCGGTTCATCAAGGTCAAAATAATTTCAGGCAGGTGTTTGGAAAGCTGGTAGCGTCTTTGGTCAAATGAACGTAAATCTTGGGTACTGGGATAGAGCAGTTTCGGGTCATCTTCTGGCTTGCTGTTTTCGGTGAAGCAATGATGGCTAAAAGTAACTCGAGTACGATATAAACGTTCTGGCTTGCCATCCTCGTTGGGTTGAATAAAAGAGTGGTCAAAACCATCCAAATGTGACAAATCAATAAGCTGCCCTTGATACCTAAAGGCTTGCCATCTCATGGATTTTGTCCGCACCAGAAAACACACAATTTCATGCGGCATTATCTTACCATCCTAAGCCATGTTAATCTGCACCCATGTCCATTCGTAACATCGTAAAATCTATCCAAGACATCATGCGCCAAGATGTCGGTGTGGACGGCGACGCACAACGGTTATCGCAACTCTGCTGGATGTTTTTCCTAAAAATTATAGACGACCAAGACCAGCAACTCGAGGTGATGCAAAATAATTACACCTCACCGATTCCCGAAGAACTACAATGGCGTTCTTGGGCAGGTAACCCTGAAGGTTTAACTGGCGATGCACTGCTGCTTTTTATCAACACCCAACTGTTTCCACAATTAAAAGAACTATCGGGCAGTAGCAGCCGCGCTCGAGTGGTCAGGGATTTTTTTGGTGATGCTTACAATTATATGAAAAGTGGGCAGTTAATGCGCCAAGTGCTGAATAAAATCGGCGGCGTAGATTTTAACGACCTCGCAGAGCGCAAAGACTTTGGCGATATTTACGAACAGTTACTCAACGACCTGCAAAACGCGGGCAACGCGGGCGAGTATTACACACCCAGAGCCGTGACCCATTTTATGGTGCAACAAATAGACCCGAAACCCGGCGAAATTATTTTTGACCCAAGCTGTGGCACTGGTGGTTTTTTGACCAGTTCGATAAGACACATGCGCCAACACTACGTTAAAAAACTCGAGGACGAACAAGCAATTCAAAAAAGCCTCCGCGCCGTCGAGAAAAAACAATTACCGCATATGCTCTGTGTCACCAATATGCTACTGCACAGCATCGAAGACCCAAGTTTTGTGCGCCACGACAACACCCTCGCTAGACCTTATGTTAAGTGCTTCCCGTGTAACAATCAGATAATGATACTTCCAATAGCTGCAAGTGCAACCATCAAAGCCGCTCGTAACTCAACCAACGAGTCATAACAACGACGTG
>JBEGTV010000093.1:0-7979 GCA_041179225.1 Deinococcota bacterium
CTGCCTTACCAATAACTACATTCTTATGATCCGCATTGCCAACCACGCCAACTGTGGCATAGCATTCGGTGTGAACTCGGCGCAATTCGCCCGAAGGTAGACGAAGCACCACATAGTCGCCTTCTTTACCTTGGACTTGAGCGCTTGTTCCAGCACTGCGAGCCATTTTTGCGCCACGTCCAGGCACCAATTCGATGCTGTGAACGACTGTACCCACGGGAATAAAACGTAACGGCATAGCATTGCCAACTCGAGGTTCGGCTTCTGGACCCGAAACGATTCGGCTACCAATTTCTAAGCCGTCAGGCGCGAGGATATAACGCTTCTCGCCGTCGAGGTAATGCAGCAGGGCAATGTTTGCCGAGCGGTTTGGATCGTATTCAATAGCAGCGACTTTGGCTGGAACGCCACCCTTATCACGGCGTTTGAAATCAATCACACGGTATAAGCGCTTGTGTCCACCACCAATAAAACGGCTGGTGGTACGACCTGTATTGCTACGCCCACCGGTTTTTGGTAATGGTGTAGTCAAGGACTTTTCTGGGCGCTTCTTGGTTAAGTTACTAAAGTCAAGCGTCGTAATGTAGCGACGGCTTGGCGTATACGGACGATATTCTTTGGTTGGCATTTTAATTTGCCCCCTCGAGCGATTCGATCTTTTGACCTTCGGCTAATTGCACAATCGCCTTACGACGCTCGGCAGTCAAACCAGCAAAACGACCAACCCGCTTATGATTGCCGCGCACGTTCTGGACATTCACGGACACAACTTTAACGCCAAATGCTTTTTGCACAGCGTTCTTCACTAAAGTCTTATTCGCTCCGGGATGAACCCAAAAGCTGTATTTACCTTCCGCCATTCCAGCGTAGGCTTTTTCACTCGAAACCGGCTCGAGCAGTACGTCATAAACAGCGTTCATGCGTCACCTTCTTTTTCTTCAGTTGACACTGCTCTACCCGCCACCAATTTCTCGGTTAAGGCAATAAATCCAGCTTCATCACCACTTGCAAGTAATGCAGCTTGCTCTGCCCATGTTCCAATACTTGGGTGTGAGCGCATACCAGCAGTTTCAAGGGCAGCTTTGAGGCTTTCCTCACTCGAGGCAGCTAATTCAGCAAATGTGTTCATTCCAGCAGCTAAAAGCGCATCATTGATTTTTGGACCAATCCCTTCGATGCGTTTTAGGTCGTCACCAGCAGGAGCTTTCTTGGCGGCTTTTGGAGCAGCTTCAACCACTTTAGCTGATTTAACAGGAGCAGCCGCTTTTGCTTCAGCAGCAACCGCAGCTTTAGCCAAGGTGCCTTTAGGACCTTTAGAGGGTCGGGCAGCCGCAATTGGCATTGGATGAGCGTTGGCTGCTTCGGTTTCGTTGCTGGCTTTCAGGGCATCAGCGCGGGCTTGACTTTTCTCGGCTTGGTCTGCTTTGAAGTTCAGGCTTGTACCGACCGCCTCGAGAACCGCTTTATCGGCAACCAATTGCTGATGGCGCAGAACATCGTAGCAATTTAAGCCAGCCGCTTTAACCGCAGTGACCCAGTGCAAATTCTTAGCTGCACGAATTGCCATCAGGTCGTTAGTGACTAAGAACACACGTTCAGAGCCGTCCATCCCATTGGCTTTTGCCCAAGCAAGAAAACCCTTGGTTTTGCCGTCAAGGTTAAAACCGTCTACGGCAAGAACTTTGCCTTCAGCAACTCGGCTCGAGACTGCCATGGCTAAGCCCAACTTACGGACTTTTTTAGGCAGGGTATAATCGTAACTGCGTGGTTTAGGACCAAAAGCTGCGCCACCACCGACGTAAATCGGAGCAGAACGGTCGCCGTGACGGGCGTTGCCGGTTCCTTTTTGGCTGTAGAGCTTTTTACCTGTGCGGCTAACTTCGGCACGGGTTTGGGTACTGGCAGTACCACGGCGGCGCTTGGCGAGTTGCCAATTGACCACTTCGTACAAGACATGGGTTTTTGCTGTCGGGAGATTCAACTCGAGACTACCCGGATTATTTCCAATAACGCTAATGCTCGGCATTATTTCCCGCCTCCCTTCTTGGCTTGCTTAATCACCACAAGACCACCATTAGCACCCGGAATTGCACCTTTAATTAAAAGCAAATTCTCCGAAGCGCGAACCTCGACAACCTCGAGATTCTGGGTCGTGATGCGTTCAACACCATAATGACCAGGCATTTTTTTGCCTTTAATAACCCGACCGGGGGTTTTACGCGCACCAATCGAACCACCACGGCGATGCCATTTCTTCGCACCGTGACTGGCTGGACCACCTTGGAAATTCCAGCGCTTCATCACACCAGTAAAACCGCGTCCCTTAGAAGTCCCAACCACGTCCACTTTTTCGCCTGCGGCAAAAATTTCGGCGGTGATGGTGTCCATCTCTGGGGCATAATCGCGGAATTCACGCAAGTGACGCATCGGGGCAGATTTTGCTTTCTCGAGATGACCAAGTTCTGGTTTGCTCAAGGCTTTTTTCGGGGTCTCACCGAAACCAATTTGAACTGCACTGTAACCATCGTTTGCTGGGGTTTTACGCTGCACAACTGGGCAGGGTCCCGCCAGCACAACGGTCACTGGGATAACCTTGTCATTTTTCCAGACTTGGGTCATACCGACTTTTGTGCCGAGGATGCCTTTCATGCAGCACCTCCTACAGTCTTCACTTCAATCTCAACGCCACTTGGAAGATCTAAGGTGCTTAAGCTCTCGATGGTTTTCTTGGTTGGATTGGTAATATCCACCAAGCGATTGTGGGTACGAAGCTCGAAGTGTTCGCGGCTATCTTTGTGCTTGAATGGTCCGCGAATCACGGTAAAACGACGAATACGAGTTGGCAACGGAATTGGTCCAGCCACATCTGCGCCACTACGCTTTACTGCATCCACGATTTTCGCGGCGCTCGAGTCTAACGAGCGGTGGTCAAAGCCACGCAATTTAATACGAATTTTAGGTCCCATGCTTACTCCAAAACTGTCAAGTGCCTGTATTATCAGACGACAAAGTACCGCGCAAGGGCGTTAAACCCCAGCGCGGTGGATAGATTTACTCGAGGATTTCTGTTACGACACCTGCACCTACTGTGCGACCACCTTCACGAATTGCAAAACGCAATTCTTTTTCCATGGCAATAGGTTTAATCAATTCAACTTCAAAGTTAATTTGATCACCAGGCATCACCATTTCCACACCTTCAGGTAACGTTACAATACCCGTCACATCAGTGGTACGAAAATAGAATTGTGGTCGGTAGCCAGCAAAAAACGCAGAGTGACGACCACCCTCGTCTTTGTTAAGAACATAGACACTGGCTTTGAACTTGGTGTGTGGTTTGATGCTATTGGTTTTGGACAAAACTTGTCCGCGTTCAATATCTTCGCGTTTAATACCACGCAAGAGAACACCAACGTTATCACCAGCAAATCCTTCGTCAAGGAGTTTACGGTGCATTTCCACACCAGTGACAACGCTTTTAGCGGTGTCTTTCAAACCCACAATTTCGATTTCATCGTTGATACGGCACTTACCGCGTTCGATACGACCTGTTGCTACTGTTCCACGTCCAGTAATAGTGAAGACATCTTCGACTGGCATTAGGAATGGAAGGTCAACAGCGCGTTCAGGAGTTGGGATGTAACTGTCTACGGCATCAAGGAGATTCCAGATGGCATCTACCCATTTGTTTTCACCACGATTGGTTTTTGGTGCGCCTACTAAGTAATCAAGGGCTTCTTTGGCACTGCCACGAACGATTGGGGTGTCATCGCCTGGGAAATCGTACTTAGAAAGGAGTTCACGAACTTCCATTTCAACAAGTTCGAGGAGTTCTTCGTCATCTACCATGTCTACTTTGTTGAGGAATACAACGATGTATGGTACACCGACTTGTTTTGCTAACAAAATGTGTTCACGGGTTTGTGGCATTGGACCGTCGGCGGCTGAACAGACAAGGATTGCTCCGTCCATTTGGGCTGCTCCGGTGATCATGTTTTTCACGTAGTCAGCGTGACCTGGGCAGTCAACATGACTGTAGTGACGGCTTGGGGTGTTGTATTCGACGTGGGCGGTGTTGATGGTGATACCACGGGCTTTTTCTTCTGGGGCTTTGTCTATTTGGCTGTAATCTTGGGTTTCGATACTTGGGTCTGCCGCAGCAGCCGTGAATGTGATTGCGGCTGTGAGGGTGGTTTTACCGTGGTCAACGTGTCCGATTGTGCCGACGTTGACGTGGGGTTTCGTGCGCTCAAACGTTGCTTTCGCCATATTACTCTTACCTCCATCTCGAGCCGTCTCATGTCATGCCAAGGCATGGCTTGCGCGTTCCTCGAGTCCCACTGTCGTGGGTGGTGTCCTATCTTTCGCTTGTCGAGTTATTGTGTGCTAGAAGCTCAGAATAACTCACCAGTGGTTTGCAACACTGGTTATTGCCGACAAATCGCGCCCAAAATTGGGCAAGGCTCGAGGAATATAGCACAAAGACGCAGTTTTGAGAAGGGCAGATGGCTCGAGCAAGGGCAAGAATTATTTTAGACTTGGGTTTATATACGACAGTTTAGAACTCATCCACAAAAATATTATTTTCTCGAGTCCTTGGGTCACGACCAGCAATTGAATCTTCAAACCACTGGATAATTCGAGGTATTGCGTTTGGGGCATGGCGAATACAAAAAAGGCGTTGTAAATTCAAAGCCTTTTCATTAAATTTCAGGAAAGACTGCTCATCCCCTTCGACCTCGAGTCCAGCCTGAGTTGCGGCATGAGCAAGCTCACGGACAAACCCTCGAAAGTTTGCTTTGTCTTGCTCGAGAATCGTTTTTATCTCTGAATTGGTGAAATGCTGCATTCTTTCAAGAGCAGACCACCGAGTGTACATATTCGTCTCGAGCAACTCCGCCCATGTTGTTAAATTCGTCTCGTCTAATAATTGAATGGCAAAGTACAGATTCCATCCCCCTCGAGACCGAAGTAACTTTTGCGCCATCACTTGGTCTTCGGCTGTACGTGGCTCGGTATCGCCAAAATCCCCTTGGGTTTCGTGAAAAAATATATCTGCATCAATCAGTTCATTATCATAATCATCAAAATCTTCAACTGATTCCATTTCTACGTTTTGCTCGATACAATCAAGTAACACCTCGAGAAACCTCGAAAAATTTCTGTAAAGCAACTTAGCATCGCCATCATGAGGCGCAAAAGCAACTCGAGGAATTATTTCCCGATACGCAACAACAATGTAATTTGACGTTTGCATGTCCAAAATCGGCAGCAAACCAGACTCCATTTTTGCATCCCAATCCCCAAGAAACTCGAGGGTTTGCGCCACGCTCATCAAATCTGCACCCAACGAAGGAATCCTAAAACCATTTGAATTACGCCAAAGTTCGAGCAATTCTTCAGGCAGTTCAGCGTTCAAATGTCGGAGAAGTGCTTCTATATCCGACTCGAGGGCTGGAGGATTTTTATGAATGCCTTGGTGGTTCAATAGAGAATCAAGAATTTGACTGTTCATAAACACAATAATACTTCAAAGTACGCTTAACTTATGCAGCCTCATTCTCGAGCTTGGTGAAAATCGCAGTATACTACTTTCATGGCTCGAGATACTTTTCATCAAGCAGTTCGGACTGCCCTCGAGAAAGCAGGTTGGCTTATTACCCACGACCCTTTTTCCTTTGAATTTGGGGAAACAAACTTTGAAATTGACCTTGGTGTAGAATCCTTAATCGCTGCTGAACGCGCCTCAGAATTGATTGCCGTAGAAATTAAGAGTTTCTTGTCTAAGTCAGCTTTATTTGATTTTCATTTAGCACTTGGGCAATTCCTCAATTATCGTTTTGCTCTCGAGCAAACACAACCTAAGCGCAAGTTGTTTTTAGCAATTCCCGAAGATGCGTATTTTGATTTCTTTCAGCGTCCATTTGTGCAAAAAATCCTTACACATCACAGTGTTGCCCTTATTGTTTATAATGCACAATCAGAGGTGATCTTGCTATGGCTATAAGTTTACATGCGGCTGTTCACGCTGTTTTTGATAATCTCAAAGGGCGCGAGGTGCAATTAGCAAATGGGATCGAACGCCAGTTTTTACTTGATGATATGAACGGGCATTATCAACTTTTGCACATCGGTTGGGATAACCTAAAAGCAGTTCGCAATATCTTGGTTCACATAGACATAAAGTCGGATTTAATTTGGGTTCAGTGTGATTACACGGAGTATCAAATTGTTGATTTACTACTCGAGCAGGGTCTAACACAGCAGCAGATTGTCTTAGCGTTTCATGCGCCGTATAAACGTCAATATACTGGTTTTGCTTTTGGGCAGTAAACATCAATGCAGCCTCATTCTCGAGCCTGGTTAGAAACCATGACCACCGATTACACGCACCCGTGGAAACAGAATTTGCTCGAGATGAGCGGCGAAGTGCTTTATGATGCACTACTCGAGAAATACCTGAATCCCAATGCAACGGTTCTCGAGGCGGGTTGTGCAGGTGGACGCGATGCTGCTATTTACGCACCCAAATCAAAACACTGGATGGGTTTTGATTTCATGCCGCATTTTCTAGCTACGGCTCGAGCTAAAGGCATTAGCAACGCAAGTTTTGTTGAGTGGCACTCGAGAAAAGAAATTCCAGCACAAATTCTTGAAGCTGCCTCTTTTGATTTTATTGTTGCTCGGCGCGGTCCAACCAGTATTATTCAGCATTTACCTGTTTTAGCTCGAGCAAATGCGCGGTTTATTGCTGTAGCGGCAGGTGATGCTGATCTTCTCGAGCAGTACAAACAAAAACTCGAGGCTGTCCATTGGGAGATCACTTGGAGCGCAATTATTGAAGCCAAAGGATACTTGCCTACTTTTGAAGATTATTGCTTGCAGAGCGAGTACAACAATGCCACTTTTTCTCGAAAAGACTGGGAAGTTAATTCTACCCCTCTGGGTCTCCTCTTTCTCGAGTCTCGGGTGGTGTTGGTGGCTCGAGTCAATGCTTGAGCGTTTTTTATGAGACAATGTAGTTGTGAGTAAAAGTAAATCTCCTATTGCTATTGTGGTGTCTGTTTTGTTGGCGGTGCTGGGTTTTTTCTGGCAGCAATCTCAGTCGTCCCTGCCGTCAAATAATCCAGCCAGTGTTGCATCTTCTGCTGGCTTGGTCGTTAAAAATCAGCGAATCATTGATCAGAATGGCAAACTGGTTTTTGTTGGTGATGTTGACCTTGCGCCAACACTGGCGCGAATTGCTCGAGGTGAACGCGATTCGCACCCGAATGATGGTTCGGTGCATCGTAACCGCGAGAAGAAATTGCCGCTTCAGTCTGACAATTATTATCTCGAGTATGTGGTCAGAACCCCGAATTTGCGTGGAGTCGGTCCGCAGCGTGTCGTTTTGGGTAAGAATAAGGAAATTTTTTATACGCCCAATCATTACCAAACTTTTTTGAAACTGAGGTAAATATGACTGTGTTAGAGCAATTAAAAAAAGAATCTGGTGTCATCCGTGGTCGCATCAGTATTAGCCAGAAACTTGAACTCGAGGCGCATGGGTACGTGGTGCTAACCATTGACCGCGCTCCAGTATTTAACAAAGAAACACTCCTGCACGGAATTTATCAAGCGGGGATGTTCCCAGCGTATTTTGGTTTTAATTGGGACGCGCTGCGCGATTGCTTAACCGATTTTTCGTGGTTGACTGCCCCAAAAGGGATTATTTTGGTGTTGCAAAATTCAGCTTTACTAGAGGCTCGAGACAACGATTCTTGGCTTACTTTACTTGAAATGATGGCTGAAGTATCGGCTTTGCGTGCGACTCAGGCGCTTAAGCCATTGTATTTACTGGTTTAAGGTTTGTTAAATGCGGTACAATTTGCAAATGATGGTCTACAAGTTTTTTGGCTCGAGTCAATCTTCCCCTGCGGGGGATTTTAGACTTGGGTTGGCAAAACACTATTAAAAATTATCATTATTTTGAGGAGATA
>JBEGTV010000094.1:0-7955 GCA_041179225.1 Deinococcota bacterium
AGCTCGAGTAATTTATTTGCAGTATGCTTCATAAGTGAATTCCTTTCGGTTTGTTTTGACGCAATCACCGTATCGGAATTCACGCTTTCAAGCGCGGGTTAAAAGTTTTGACGTGTACTTAGATTCGAGCTACAAATTGAGGCATGGGCATGACTATAATTTAATGGCAAAAAAAGTTAAAACTAAAAACGTTACCAGATGCTGAACTTATTGCTTTACTCGAGGTGGCACGAGATAATGTTCCAAACCAAGAACCTCAAACAAACGCCCAACTTTTAGAAGGTGGGTTTTCGAGTGCGGATATTGTGACGCAACTCCAAACAGCCATAGCTGCAACGAAAACTGACCCAAATGTGGTCTCAATAACAGAGGCTCTGCCACTGCACGACCAAAAGCCCCTAAACACAAAAGGGCTTATGCTCTTAAAGCTACTCGGTCAAAATACTCTGCCAAATAATCCCAAGTTGGACCACCTGAACGTAGAAAATCAGCAAACTCGCTAAAGTTCTCTTTTCGATCTTCTTCGACCAATATCAGTCGTTGATACATGTCGCTAACAATCCAAAAGTCAATGCCTGTTTGTACCCAATTTCCGATTTTTATTGCTTCACGAATTTGTTCAGCAGATGCCGTTTTGAGCCTACGATGAAAGAAAGCTACTAATAAATAATATCGTGGGGGAAGAGATACTCCACCCATTGCAAGGCATTCAACAATTTCTTGAACAATCTCTACCAAATTTAAATCTTCAAGCAAGGAATTTTCTACCATTATTGTCTCGAGTCCTTAAACACTTGTCTCGAGATGACCAAGCGCTGAATTTCAGAAGTCCCTTCATAAATCTCGGTAATTTTTGCGTCGCGGTAATGGCGTTCGACTGGGTATTCTCGGCTGTAACCATTGCCACCAAAAATCTGAATCGCTTCTTTAGCCACAAAATTGGCGGTTTCGGAGGCAAAGAGTTTTGCCATGCTGGCTTCTTTGCTGTAGGGTTTACCCGCTTCTTTGAGGCTGGCAGCATCCAAAGCAAGCAGTCTCGAGGCGTGAATCCGCGTTGCCATGTCCGCAATCTTAAAACTAATCCCTTCAAATTCGGACAATCTCGAGCCAAATTGCTCACGGGCAAAAGCATAATCTCTGGCAGCTTCAAAAGCAGCTTGGGCAATGCCAATGGCTTGCATGGCAATGCCAATTCGTCCACCATCAAGGCTTGATAAGGCAATAATCAGCCCTTGTCCTTCTGAACCAATCATGTGTTCATAGGGGACTCGCACGCCATCCATGTTGACCGTAGTGGTGTGGGCGGCGTGTAGTCCCATTTTTTCTTCGGGTTTACCAAAACTTAAGCCGTTCATGCCCTTCTCGAGAACAAAGCAAGAAATTCCCCTCGAGCCGCGTTCATTGTTGGTGCGTGCCATCACCAAATAAGTCTGTGCCTGCCCACCCGAGGTAATCCAGACCTTTTGCCCCTCGAGAATCCAGTCCGTGCCGTCCAGAGTGGCGCGACTTCGTAAACTGGCGGCATCCGAACCCGAATTGGCTTCGGTCAGGCAAAACGCACCAATTTTTTCGCCTCGAGCCAATGGTAAGAGCCAACGCTGCTTTTGGCTTTCAGTGCCATGATTTAGAAGCATTTGTTGTGGTAGCCCGTTTGTCACACTGACAATCACACCCACACTGGCATCAGCTTTACAAATTTGCTCGAGACAGAGCGCGTAAGTCACGGCATCCAAGCCAGAGCCGCCATACTGTTCTGGTACAGTCGCACCGAGTAAACCAAGTTCGGCAAGTTTATTCAGTTGCACCCAAGGATACTCACTGTTTCTATCGTACCGAGCAGCAAGTGGCGCGATTTCTTTTTTGCAAAAATCAGTCACCATCTCGAGGATAGCGGTTTGGTCATCCGTTAAGTTCATAACCCCATTGTAAACCGAGGACGAAGGACGCACTTACCTTTGCCCTTCGCCTTCTCTCTCACCTCGAGTAATTCGGGGCTTCTTGGGTAATCGTCACATCATGCGGGTGCGATTCAATTAGCCCCGCCATGGTGATTCGGGTAAACTGCGCGTGTTGCTGCATATGCTCTAAAGTTGGGCTGCCCGTATACCCCATTGCTGCTTTTAAGCCACCAACCATCTGGTAAATCACGTCCCCGACTGTACCCTTATACGGCACTATTCCCTCAATCCCTTCTGGAACAAATTTCCTCGAGCCAGATTGAAAGTACCGGTCTGAACTGCCAGCGCTCATTGCCCCAGCGCTACCCATGCCTCGGTAGGTCTTGTACTTTCGTCCTTCGCGTAGAATCGTTTCGCCGGGGGCTTCGTCTGTGCCAGCAAACAAGCCGCCAATCATGACGCTGCTTGCGCCAGCCGCAATTGCTTTGGCAATATCACCCGTTTGTTTGATGCCACCATCGGCAATAATTGGCACGTCCCCTGCGCTCGAGACACATTCCATAATCGCACTAATTTGTGGAACGCCCACGCCTGTCACGACTCGAGTTGTACAAATAGAATTATGAACGATGGCATTGTTAGCAATAAAACTATGAGTTGGGCAATCTACTTCAATGTCGTAAACGGGAACTTCCTCAAATGGCGGATGGGTCTCGAGATTCTTGACGATTTGGTACTGCTCGGTTAAGCGTTTAGCAAACGATTTATTCAGCCTAGCTCGGTAGGATTCATGGCAGTTCTCGAGAATTGCGCCTTTGAGTCCACCAATATGGGCTTCTTCGGTCTCGAGATTGGGAAATGACCCTTGGGTTTGATGGCACAAGACCGCAAATAATTCAACCAATTGACTCGAGGTGTTCTTAAATTGTATTCGGTCATCATTGCCAATAAAACCGTCTGAATCTACTAAACCATCAAACAGTCCCGTTTGATACTCGAGATTGCTGCACCAAAATGCTTGGGGTAAGTGCTTATCGTACCGTTTACCAAATTGTGCCAGTAACCTCGCCCACGGTAAAGAATGAAAGTAAATGCGAATGATGTTGCCGTCTGGTTTTTTGGTGGCTCGCACTCCAGAAACCCGTTCCAGTGCATCAAGTAACTTATCGGCGATATGGTGTTCTTCAATGCCAAAGTACCAATCCACTCTACCGATTTCACTTTTCCCATTTGAATTTAAGAACGCATGACCATCACCCAAAAAAGTTCCAAAGATATATCCAAGGTCATAACTCGAGTGCATGGTGGTGTTATAACGCGTCTCGAGTTTATTGTGTCTTACTGCATACTGATGCAAGTCAATAACTAATTTTTCAGGCAGTTCAAAATGGATTTGTCTTGGCAACAGCATTGCATCTTTGGATGAATCTTCAAGGTGTTTCCATTTGTATTTGCTTTCCCCAAAACGTGTAGGTTGCTCGAGAATTTTAGCGTACCCTCGACTACTGATCGCATTACTTGCCACGGTACTCATGTCTCCCACCCAAAAACGATGGTCTGGTGTGGCTCGAGTTGTGCCGTACCATTGGGTGTGACGTAGCGTCATGACTTCTCGAGTTCCAGTACACCAAGCGTTACGCACGGTCACAGGTAAGCCGTGCATGTTAATCACCCGTTCGCCAATTTGAATCGCTTCAATGTTTTTGTATGTTCCAGTTGCCATTAAGACTCGAGTTCCAGCCGCAAAACAACCGGGTCCAATGCCACATTTTATTGCATCTACTCCACTTTTTAATAGCGCTTCTGCTCCACTTGCTGTCGCTACATTTCCAGCAATCACATCTATTTTGGAATAAGTGGCTTTTAATAACTTCACACCCTCGAGAATGTTCTTGCTGTGTCCGTGAGCGCTGTCCAAGACCAGTACATCCACCCCAGCCTCGACCAAGGCTTTGGCTCGAGACTCGAAATCCTTGGAGATGCCAACCGCCGCACCAACCAATAAGCGTCCAAGGCTGTCTTTGGCGGCGCTCGGGAAATCCAGACGTTTTTGCAAGTCCTTAATGGTGATTAAGCCAGTCAAGTGGTAACTCGAGTCCACAACCAACAATTTTTCAACTTTATGTTGCTTAAACACCGTGCGGGCATTTTCTAAAGTTGTGCCTTGAGGCACGGTAATCAGGTCTTCTCTGGTCATGATGCTGTCTACGCGCTGGCTCAAATCATCTTCAAAGCGCAAATCACGGTTGGTGACGATGCCAAGCAGTAAGCCAGATTCATCCACAATTGGCACACCGCTAATATGATACTCGCGCATTAAATGTTCGGCATCCTCGAGCAGAGCGGTTGGTGGCAGGGTAATTGGGTCTACAATCATTCCAGATTCAGAGCGTTTGAGTTTACGCACCATGTCGGCTTGGGCTTCTAGGCTCATGTTTTTATGCAGAATACCAATCCCGCCAGTTCGCGCCATCGCAATTGCCATGGCTGTTTCGGTGACGGTATCCATGGCGCTCGAGACCAGAGGCAGATTCAGCCAAATGTTGCGACTTAAACGGGTACGGGTCGAAACCGCATCTGGCGTGACTTCGCTGTAGGCTGGTAGAAGCAGCACATCATCGAAGGTTAAACCATGCAGCGCAATTTTATGGGAGGCATCAAAACTCATCGCGTAAAGTGTAACGCAAAACCATCAAGGACGAAAGACAAAACACTTTTCGGTTAATCTGGCAACATGTCTCGTAGAGCCAAACCCAATCAGCCTCGAGCCATGAAACGATTTAACTCTTGGCAAGTTGACCAAGTTTTTCTACGCCGTGATGGTGGACGAATCCAAGCCAATGTTTGGTTGGTCTCGAGCGAGAACGAAGTTCGCAACGAACGCTACTTTGCGCCGTTTACAGACCCCACAAAAGCTGTTGCTTGGCTGGGTGATGTGATTGCGGCGGGCGGTAAAATCTCGAGTGCTTGGGATGTGCGGCTGCGTTGGGCATCTGATGAGGAATTTGCCACCAAGCTCGAGGATGATAAAACGCTCGAGGATGTGTTTATAGATGCTTTTGAAGCTGCCCTTGATGATGTTCGGGTCAAATTGCGCTAAAGTACCATTAGACTTTTGCTTACTTTCGGCGGCTGAGAACGTACAACGGCTTAATAAGGACATGGTTTTGAATATGGGAAATAACAGTTAAACTGGTAGGTTACTGCGATTTGAACTTCTCATATGTAATATCCATATTCATCAACAGGTCTCGCGTGTCCTCTGGATCATAAAAGTACCTATTATTTGGATACTTAGAAATGACCTTTGATTGAAATATTCCTTCAGGCGACAAAAATAAAGTACGTGGGATATATTCACCATCTCGTGAATACTGTTTACTAAGTTTCGCATATTCATCCCGATTCAATTTGATCATCACAAATCTTTGAGAACGCGTGACTATTCTTCTTGAATAAAAGGCTTGACCATAAATTTTACAAGTTGGACACCAATCAGCATAAATTACTAAGAAAATTGGTTTTTTTGCTCGTTTAGCTTCAGTCATTCCAGCTTCATAAGAAAACCAACTAATACCTCTATAATTCCAATCAATTTTTGCAGCTACTGTTGTTGGCAGATTTGAATTTACGGATTCTCCATTCTCACTTTTTGAGTCGCAGGAAACAATTGTAAAAACCAGCGAAATACAAATGGCAGCAATTAAAAATTTATTCATTCAGAACTCCTAAACGCGTCATACCAATCTTAACTTATTCATATGCAATCAAACAAACTTACCAAAATTCCGAATAGGATTTCAAAAAGAAACTAAAAAAGTGATTGTTTTGTTCTGAGCAGAATAGTACAATCTGAAACGTGACTCTCGACGAAGCCCCAGTTCTCCCAACTCAATCGGGTGTGTATATTTTTCGTACCCCTGCTGGACGGGTTATTTATGTCGGTAAAGCCAATAACATCAAATCTCGAGTTGGGCAGCATTTTAAGAGCGCGGGCAAGTCTAGCCGAATTACCAGAGATGCCGGTTCGCTCGAGACGATAGTCACCAAGAACGAAGTCGAGGCACTGGTTCTCGAGGCGAATCTGATTAAGCAGCACCGTCCGCGTTACAATGTGCTGCTTAAAGACGATAAGCATTATCCGTTCTTAAAGCTGACTAAAGAACTGTACCCAATGCTGGTCGTGACGCGAAAAGTCGTTAAAGACGGCGGCAAGTATTATGGTCCTTACCCCGACTCGAGGGCGGTCTGGCGGGCAAAGAACCTGATTGACACGACTTTTGCCCTGCGTAAAAACTCTGGGATTCCATTTCAGACTAAAAAACGTCCGTGCCTCAATTTTCATATGAAACGTTGCCTTGCGCCGTGTGTGGGGTATGCCAAACCCGAAGATTATGCCGAGGCAGTGGCCGATGTGACGGGGGTTCTCGAGGGCAAAGCGCAGGTTGTGTTAGAAAAACTGCGTGACTCGATGCGCGAGGCTGCCCTAAACCGCGAATTTGAATTGGCGGCTGGGATCAGAGATAGGGTGCAAGCGGTCGAAAAACTCTTTGGTTCTGATCAGCAAGTGGCATTAAACACGGGTCTCGAGGATATGGATTTTCTTGGGGTTGCCCAAGCTGGCGAATTTGCAATGGTGCAGCACTTTCAGATGCGGGCTGGGCGGGTGATTGGGCGCGATAAACGTTTTTTAACTGGGGCAGAAGAAAGCTCAAGTGAAGAAATCCTCAAGGCATTTATGCAGGATTATTATGGTGTGGCACTGCAAAT
Organism: Deinococcota bacterium; assembly: GCA_041179225.1. Taxonomy (GTDB): domain Bacteria; phylum Deinococcota; class Deinococci; order Deinococcales; family JAAFIG01; genus JAAFIG01. The sequence continues at coordinate 6,669 of JBEGTV010000094.1, forward strand.
TCCGCCTCTGGTGCTTGTGCCAGTCGAATTTGAGGATAAAGCAGTCTGGGAAGAATTTATGAGTGCCAAAGGGCGTAAAGTCGAGTTGCGCCATCCGCAACGTGGTGAGAAAGTAGACCTACTCGAGATGGCAACCCGCAATGCCCAAACTGGTCTCGAGTCTGAACTGGCACTGCTCGAGAAACGCGGCGAGAACCCTGGACTCGAGGCATTAAAAGAAGTGCTGGCATTGCCAGAACGCCCGTGGCGAATCGAAGGGTATGACAACAGCAATTTGTTCGGTACACACATTGTTTCGGGCATGGTCGTTTTTGAAGGCGGACGCGCCCGTAAAGGTGAACATCGGCGTTTTAAGGTCAAAGGTTTAGATCATCCAGATGATTACACCAGTATGCGCCAAACCGTGCTGCGGCGTTTTACGGGCAGTTTATCGGAGAAATTACCGATGCCAGACCTGCTGATGATTGATGGTGGACGCGGACAAGTCAATGCCGCCCTTGATGCCTTGAAAGAAGCTGGGGTGCAAGTGCCAGTTGTCGGGCTTGCCAAACGCGAAGAAACGTTAATCTTACCGAGTATCTACGGCGCTCAATGGTGGCTGAGCAGTGGCTCGGAAGTCGGTAAGAACCGCGAAGTCCGCCTGCTCGAAACCCACCCAGCCTTAAGAATGATGATTGCGGTGCGTGACGAAGTGCATCACTTTGCGATTACTTATCACCGAAAGCTGCGAGCCGAAGCAATGATGAAATCGGTCTTTGATGATGTAGCAGGGATTGGTGAGAAACGCAAAGACGCGCTTTTAGAGCATTTTACCAGTCTTGAAGAGATTAGGGCAGCGAGTGTAGCACAAATTGCAGGAGTTCCGGGTATTGGAACAAATTTTGCCAAAGTGATTAAAGAACACTTTCAGGAATAGCCATTTAGTAATTTGCCACATGATCCTTAAGACAATTTTTGGGGTTATAAGAATCGATAAAATTTTAATAGAACCCTTTAACTCAATTGTAATTTTCATCTAATGTAGTTGGCTAGGCTATTTCAGATGTAAAAAAGTTCACATTTCAGTGTTTTTGTTTTGGAGGTAGATCATGGGAAAGCAGGAACCGGTTGCAATCAATCGCAGAAAATTTATTCAACGAGTAGCTCTAGGTGTTGGTGTTTCGATATTGGGATTGCCAAATGTAGTAGCAGCAGCAGGTCAAACCGAAGTATTGCTGTTATCGTGTATGGATTACCGCTTAATTGACGAGACGCAACGTTACATGTTACGTCGAGGTCTACGCAATA
>JBEGTV010000095.1:0-7932 GCA_041179225.1 Deinococcota bacterium
GCGGGTAATCAGATTCGAACTGATGCCAGAAGCTTGGAAGGCTGCTGTGCTACCACTACACCATACCCGCGTAGCCGAGCGAGCAACAATGTACCTGTTTACGGGCATTTCGTCAACCCATTTTTGTCTCCTTACCTTTTATCACCCTTGACGCAACCTTGGCGGATACGGCAAAATACATTTAGCGTTGAGTCGCAGGAAGTACCACGGAGTTCAGTCAAAAGCGAGTTGCGGGCGGTGAAAGCGCAACGACCAAGAACCGTGCGAAAGGCAGCGAGGAGCTTGTAATGCAAAGTGTCTCGAGTACATCACAGACAGTGGTCTCGAGGAACTGGGGTGGAACCGCGCAGAGAGTGCTGATTTTCTTCAGCTTTGCGTCCCCAGATGGCATACAAAAAGCCATCTGGTACTTTTTGTATGCCAAAAGGAGGCTTCATGCCCGCACAAACAATGGAAGAACTGGTTAGTCTTTGTAAACGCCGTGGCTTTATTTTCCCCGGCTCGGATATTTACGGCGGACTTCAAGGCACATACGATTTTGGTCCACTTGGTGTGGAACTCAAAAATAACTTAAAAGCCGCGTGGTGGCGCTCAATGATTTACGAACGCGATGATGTCGAAGGCTTAGACTCGAGCATCCTGACCCATAAATTGGTATTGCGCCACAGTGGTCACGAAGCGACATTCTCCGACCCACTCGTGGATAATCGTGAAAGCAAAAAACGTTACCGCTTGGATCATTTACTGAAAGAACAAAGCCCAGAAGTTCTCGAGGGCATCGCAACAACTTTGAGTCTCGAGAATAATATTTCGGCACTTGTGGCTGGGTTATTGGCTCGAGCCGACGCGGGAGAGATTCTCACCAATGCCAAAGTGATTGAACCTGGCGAGAAAAAACCAAGTGCTTGGACACAGCCAAGACTCTTTAACATGATGTTCAAAACCACAGTGGGTCCTGTGGTAGACGAAGATTCTTATGCGTACTTAAGACCAGAAACCGCCCAAGGTATTTTTGTTAATTTTAAGAATGTAGTGGACAGCACCTCCCGCAAACTGCCCTTTGGTATTGCCCAAATTGGTAAGTCATTTCGTAACGAAATTACCCCACGAAACTTTATTTTTAGGGTACGTGAGTTCGAGCAAATGGAACTCGAGTTCTTCTGCGTCCCCGGCACAGATGAAGCATGGCACGATCAGTGGCTCGAGGCGCGAATAGAGTGGTGGCTGAGTGTGGGCTTATCCAGAGACCGCATTCAAGTTTATGATGTTCCAAAAGAAGATTTATCGCATTACAGCAAACGCACTTTTGACCTGATGTACCAATACCCTAGCCTTGGCTTTGAAGAAATTGAGGGAATAGCCAACCGCACCGATTACGACCTTGGCAGCCACACCAAAAACCAAGAATCGTTTGGGATTTATGCCAAAGTCGAACCAAACACCGACAGCACCGAAAAACTCAGTATTAACCATCCAGAAACACAAAAACCAATTATTCCATTTGTGATTGAACCATCGGCTGGTGTAGACCGTGGTGTGCTGGCAGTGCTGACCGAAGCCTACACCAAAGAAACCCTCGAGAACGGCGAAGAACGGATAGTGCTTAAACTGCGTCCGCACCTCGCGCCGATTAAAGTAGCAGTTATTCCGCTTGCCAAGAACCGCGAAGAAATCACTTCGGTGGCAAAGGGCTTAAAAAATAAATTGCAGAAGCTCGGGCTTGGGCGAGTGCTATACGAAGATACAGGCAACATTGGCAAGGCATACAGGCGGCACGACGAAGTAGGTACACCGTACTGCATTACTGTGGACTTTGACACCATCGGACAAGGCAAGGACGGCGACTCGAGCCTGATGGATACTGTGACCATAAGGGACCGCGACACAATGGCACAACAGCGACTGCATATGAACGACCTCGAGCAGTTTTTACGCGAAAAATTACGATGAATGATTTGGGTGGGTTACGGCTCACCCATAATGTTTTTTAACGATGCACGAGGTAGTGGCTATGAAACCAAATCAACAAATACTCTTAAAAGCTCGAAAAGATTATAGTTCTTGTGCTGGACTGTTAGAGAAGCAAATTACCCAAGTTGGTTTAACAGAAAAGCTTAATGACCAAATTATTGGAATTGGGATAGCAGCAGATTGGCTTCGGAAAGCAGCAGAAATGGAAAGCATCCGTTATTTGGGAGATACTCTAAATGAAAGTAAGCGTAAGAGTAGCTTCATCGAAATTATGAGGTTTAGTTTTTCATGGTTTGCATTAAATGCCTTATTTTCTCGAGATGAGATTGTAATGTTTTTCAGTACAAAATATGAAAAATCAGAGTTTGAAAACTTCAAGCAGCTTTTTAATGCTTCGGGAATGACACAAACTCGTCGAGGTTATTTTGAAAAAGAGTTACATACTTTGTTACAACAGATAACTTCGCCGCGACTGCCTAATGAACCTTCAGGCAAATCTGTGACTGTCCTGTATGCACTCAATCAAAAGTATGTACCGAAAAACGCTAAAAATTATTCAACTGCGAAAAAAATCAATGATGCAGCAGCAACAAACTCTCTAACTTCTCTCGACTTACCAACACTTATTTATGCTTTTCGGAACTGGGCTGTACACGGTAATGCGCTTGATGGTGCTTTTGGTGGAAAGCCAAGATTTGAGAAATACATTGAGTTAATCAATTGTGCTTTAGGCGAGATTCACGTTGGTATTGCCAATAACTTGCTGCAAAAAATTAAATAAACCCAATAAAGCTGTCTTCTTGTAGAAAACAGCTTCGTCGCCTCGACTCATCCCTAATATGGACGAAATGGGAGTTGCTGGTACGTTACGCTTTTTAGTAAAACATTAACGCTTGCGAAGCGTAACATGAGTTATAGCTCACTGGCAAATCGGAACTGTAGTTGCAATTGTTTAATCGACTTTTTGCATAAATAAAATCCGTTTGCGTATGCGACAATCTCCATTTGAATGCAAACTCGACTCAAGAATAGAAATAATGCGTGAAAACGATAAGGTTTAGTTCGATGCGAATTATTCATCTTCCCAGATGCACTTTTTGAGACTTATGCAAGAGGTCTAATGTGAGCGTTTACCCACATCTTACAACCCCACTTCTCGAGCCTTACGCCTAAGCCTTTGCTGTGGCTGCTTGTAATTTGCTTGCTCGAGCCAGCGCACACCAAGGGGTGCTAAAATAAATCCATGAAATACACCATTACTTTAGACCGTGACGAAGATGGTATCTGGATTGTCGAATGCCCAGCCATTCCGGGTTGTGTTTCCCAAGGGCAAACCAAACAAGAAGCACTTGAGAATATCGAAGATGCGATTCGCGGTTGTCTCGAGGTGCGGGCAGAATTTGGTTTGCCTCTGACCGTCGAAACTCGTCAGATTGAAGTGGTGGCTTAGTGCCGCCTTTACCCGTTGTAAGCGGTGCGGATGTGGTTCGTAAACTCGAGCGGCTTGGTTGGCTGTTTGTGCGGCAAGCTGGCAGCCACATGATTTTAGTTAAGGTTAATTCCGTGGTTTCCATTTCTGTGCCTAATCACAAAGAAATTGCCAAAGGTACACTGCGCTCAATTATTCGTAGTGCCAATTTGACAGTGGAAGAATTTCTACAAGCCTAACGGTTTAACGTCCAGCCCACGCCTAAGCCTTTGCTGCTCGAGCCACTTGACTACCTGTGTATCTTGCCTTAAGAAGCGAGTATGAACAGAACAGCATTTAATGCACAACAGGCTTTGGCTAGGCTTCTCGAGACCAAAGAGGTTTTTACAGTGTTGTGTATTCTGGAAGTATTACAGAATCTTTTTCCCTAATAAACTAGCGGTCATTTCAACCATCAGCGCGGCTGTCATGTTTTGGCGGTCTAGCACAGGGTTGACTTCAACTAAATCGAGGCTGGCGACGCGGCGTGTGTCGGATAATAATTCCATTAACAGGTGCGCTTCGCGGTACGATAATCCGCCGGGGACAGGTGTGCCTACGCCGGGCGCAATGCTCGGGTCTAGGCTGTCTGCGTCGAAGGACACATGCCATTTTTCTAAGTGCGCGAGGTATTCAAAGGCTTGTTTGACGACTTCTGCCATGCCAAGACGGTCTATGTCTTTCATGGTGAAGACTTTGATGCCGTGTTCTTTTAAGAGTTGGCGCTCGTTGGTGTCTACGCTGCGAATACCAATCATCACAATGTCTTGGGGGCGGACTTTTCTGCCCATGCCGCCAATGTTAATTAAACGTTCATCGCCTAGTCCGACCAAACTGGCAACTGGCATTCCGTGAATGTTACCGCTTGGACTCGAATCTGGGGTATTAAAATCGGTGTGGGCATCCACCCAAATTAAACCACGTCGCTCACCATTAAATGCTCCTGCCACTGTTCCCATGCTCATGCTGTGGTCGCCGCCAATGCAAATCGGGAAAACATCTGGCTCGAGATTTTGCAGGATGGTGGCGGCTGCCTGACAAGCCGCACGAATTTCCTCGAGATAATGGGCGTTGCCACTTGAACGGTCTATGGTTTCGACCACGGCTACGGGGATATTGCCAAGGTCGCGGACTTCATGCCCAAGTTCGCGCAGGGTTTCGGAAAGTTGGGCGTAACGCAGCGCACTTGCGCCCATGTCTACACCGCGTCTGCCTGCGCCTAAGTCCATTGGAATGCCAAGAATGCGTATTTGCATGGCGTTAGCCTATCAGTAATTTAGCGGCGATACTTTGGGCAGCAAAACCACGCAAAGAACTGGGGATATGCTCGAGCAGCATTTCAATGGCACTTTGCGAAACACTTCTGCGTTGTAAGGCAATGGCGGCTCTGGCAATCACTAGGGTGAGTCCTATGCTTTGGGCTAAGGTGAGGGCGCTTTCTAAGGCGTTGTTGTCTGATTGGCTGTTACCGATTATCAGTTGGGCATAGGCTCGCATCTCGGGCATTTCGTACTCGAGTGCCATATTGAGTAGGGTTTGCCCGTACTCGAGTGCTAATTTTGGGTTGTTGTTTGCCAGAGCGCTTTCGGCTGCACCGAGTAGCGCATAGCAACGTCCGAGGGCATGTTGGCTTGGTTCAAAGTAGCGCAGGGCTTCTTGGGCGGCTTCGGTGTGGCGTGGGTCTTGGTGTAATGCCAATAGTGCAGCCCGTAAGCCCCGTGGAATCAGCACCGCCTCAGCGCTGTCGGTTTCGCAATGCCTGATGCCTTCGGCAAAGCACATCAGGCTACTTTCAAGGTCGCCACATAAGCCGTACAGCAAGCCCAGTTGATTTTTAGCATCGGCGAGTTGGTTTTTTTGCATGGCAGGTGGATTGGCAAGTGCATATTCGATGTCTTGAAGGGCATAATCAAACTGCCCCCTGGACAAATAAATCGGAGCGCGAGCCAACCAACTTAAAACCCGTTGTTGCGGCTGGGCTTCAGGGTGTTCTAAGGCAGAATTGAGGGTGCTGATCGCATCGGAGAATTGTCCACGTGTCCAGAGGGCAGCGCCTAGTACAATGTTGCTTTGGACGCGCTTAAAACCGTCGGTGCTGTTCTCGAGGGCGACCTGTGCGGCGTGCAGTGCATCTCGGGTTTTTCCTGTGTACCAAGCACTTAAGGCACGTCCTAATTGGGCTTCTGCACCCCAAGGTACAGTTTGGGCAAAGGCTTTTGTGGCTCGGGTAGTATCGCCTAGAATGCTTGAAGCCCAACCTAGGGCAGCATTGGCGCGGAGTTGATGGTCAAAACCGAGTTTTGGTATGAGTGGCTCGAGCATTGAACGCACTTCGAGTAATTTGCCTTGTAATAAGTGGGTTTCAGATAAGACTAAACTGGCTCGATGCTCGAGTAATAGGTCGTTGCTGCGTTTTGCGGCTAAAAGTGCATTTTGGGCATCGCGTTGGCTTTCTGAGTAGCATTTAGTGCTGAGTAAACCTTCGGCATGGGCGATGTACCAACGAGCTTGGAGTTGATGTTCTAAGTTTGTGTGGTTTAAACCTTCAAGTAAGGCAATCGCCCGGCTTGGTTCGAGTTGCTCGAGCGCCAGTTCTGCGGCTCGGATGAGGTGTGGGGCGGCTAATCGGGCATCGGAAGCGCGAGTGTAATGCGAAGCGATTCGGCTAGCATCGGCATTTTGGCTTTCCAGTATCTGGGCGGCACGGCGATGCAGGGCGCGTTGCACAGCTTCGGGTAGAAACTCGAGGACGGTACGGCGAACTGCGTCGTGCGAAAATGCCCCGTCTTGGCGCAGCATGTGGTTCTGCTGGGCTTCCGAGAGGGCTTGGGCGACTTCGAGTTCATCGGCTCGTAAGGTTTGGGCAACCAGAGCGCCATCGCTGGAGTCAAGCAGTGCCACCACGCCAAGCACCCGCCTTGCCAATGGGGTCATACGTTCTAAACGCCGCCTGAGCAACGCCCCAATTCGTTCAGGAGGCTCGAGTTGACCTTGGAGTTGCCATTCTAAACTCAGTTGTCCAGTCTCGAGCAGGTGCTTTAGGGTTTCGACAATAAACAGTGGATTGCCACCAGTCACCCGCAGTAAATCGGCAGCTAACGGCGTAGCGCGGCGGTCTATGCCACCAAGCAATTCCTCGATTTCGGGTAGCGCAAAAGGCTCTAAGTCTATGCGATTGGCTAAACCGGCTGCTTCGAGTTTCGAGATTAAGTCACGCAGTGCCACGCCCGCCTCGAGATTGACAAAAGCCGCCAGCACCGCCACCCCAAAGGGCAATAATCGCGGTGTGGCATAACTCAGCCACTCGAGCGTGGCAGGGTCTGCCCAGTGCAGGTCGTCTATCATTAACATGCCGTTTGGGGCAGAAATGGACAGGGCGTACTGGGTAAAGGATTCTAAAACCCGAGCGCGAGCATCACCAAATTCGCTGTTTTGTTCAAGCGAGCGGTAGACTAAATTCGGGTCGCGTAATTCGGGGATTAAACGGGCTAATTCGCCGCGCCATAATTCGGGGAAATGTGAAGGTGTCCCCAAGTGTTTTTCGAGCATCACATGGTCACGCACAGCTTGAATCAGCGAAGCAAAAGGAATTGTACTTTCGGTTTCACGGCAACGCAACTCGAGTACCTTTGCACCCAAGGCACTGCGTGAAGCAGCGAGTTCGGACAGCAAACGGGTTTTGCCACTGCCGAGTTCGCCCGAAATAAACATTGCTTTGCCGCGAGTCACTCCACCGACCAAAGCCTGCCATGCCCTCGAGCCAGCCAATTTGGGCGGACGCAGCACCGTCATCGGGATTCGTCTGTTTTGTGGCGCATCGGGTTTGGGTAAACGCCCTTGCTCGACGGCTTGAATTAACTGCTTGGTTTCCGATTCTGGGATTGTGCCAAGTTCTTCACGCAGCACCCGCCGCAACTCGAGAATCGCGGTTCGCACCGCCACGCGGTCATCGGCTAAATAGGCAAGGCGAATGTAATCTCGATGCGATTTTTCCGAAAAACGATCTAGGCTTAAAACCCGCCGTGCCATCAGCATGGCATCGCGCCATTCTCGAGCTAAAGTTAAACGTTGCACTTCGACTTCTAAAAAGGCACTGCGTTTGTCACGCAGTAATGCCCTTGCGCCATCCAACCATGCTTCAAATTCAAGTTCGTCCAGCGTTAGCCCTGCCGCAAATTCGCCTTCTAAAGTATTGAACTGCTCCAAGTCGTGTTCGACTGTACTGGCTAACCAAACATGATGACGGTCGTTGAGGATAATTTCACCGATTTGATTGATGCGGTAAATCTCTTGGCGCAAACTGGCTCTGGCACGTTCCTCATCGGTTTCATTCCACAGCAAGGTGGCAATTGTTCCGCGTGCCGTGATTCCCTCGAGTGCCAAATACGCCAGCAGCGCATTGGAACGTTTGCCTAAAGGCACAGGAGCAGCCTGACGCTCCAAAACGCACCCACCGACCAAACGCAAATGAAAAGCCATGTAAATCCGAGTCA
>JBEGTV010000096.1:0-7900 GCA_041179225.1 Deinococcota bacterium
TGCCAACACCGCCCCAGAGATACCCCTCATTTTTTAATGATGACAAAGGCAAGTAAAGTCGCACCGGCTGTCCAAAAAAATTGCCTAACCAAATGCGGAATTAAATTATTATCCCATCCAAATAAGCTCGGTAGGACAGCTACAGCCACTTGCGAAAAACTCGAGCAGGCAAAAGCTATTGAAAGACTGCGTAAAACCCGTCCGATATGACCACCCGCAAAATCTTGGCTTTGCATAATAAACAAACTGGTTAAAAACAACCCTGTGGTTTGATAAACCACCCGAAGAATGGGTGGTTGAAACAAAATAATAAACAACCCAGATAACAAAATCGCAATTGCCGAGGCAATAAAAATAATTTGCACAGCAAAACCTTTTTTGTACATCCCTTGCTGCTCAAGCAGCCAAGGCAAGGCAAGACTAGCAAGTAAAAAAATAAGTGCGCCAAGAAGACTCAACGGTGACTCGAGCAGAGAACCCAATCCAACCAGCACTGTCAAATCAGATAAACCAATAATCAGCATTCCAATAGAAAATCCTAAAATGGTTTGTTGCCATGCTTTTGGAGTACGAGTCGCAATCAAATACAGAAAATACACTGCCAAAAAATCGGTAGTGATTGTACCAAATGAAAGCACAGAAGGCTGATTGGTCATTGCCCCAGTCAACAATAAGCCCCAACTTAATACAATAAAAACCCATTGTAACGGCGAAAGTGTCCGAACAATTTGCATACGCTAGATAATAACAAAATGATAAGCTAATTGTGTGGCACTGGCTTTGGTTGGCAATGCGTTTCTTATTCACGAGGCAGCAAGGGCGTACTTACAAAAACGCCAAATTTCCTTGCGAGACGTTCCGTGGTTAGATGAAGAATTAAACCCAGCCATTGTCTCGCCGCATTTACAAGGTGGCTTATTTGGGGCTGCTAACGTGGTCTTAGACTTGGGCAACACCAAAGACTACAAAAGTATCGCTGACCTTGTTGCTACTGCCCCAGATGCAATTGCTGTATTACTAGACCCTGAAAACTGGGCAAGCACCGAATCAAGTGCTGAAGTCATGCGAAAGAAAAAAGCCCAAGAAGCCAGAACCAAGCATTACGAAAAACTCGGATTTGAACTACATGCCCTAGCCACCCCAACCAAAGGCGCACTGATTGCATGGGTAACAGACCGTGCCAAAAAAATGAAGTTAGCGCTCGAGAAAGACGTACCCAAATTACTCGCCGATACTTTCCCAGATGAACTCGCCAGTATTGCCAGTGAACTCGAGAAACTGAGTTTACTTGATGTAAAACTAGACCTTGCCACCGTTACCAAAGTAGTCAATGCAGTCCAACCCACCACCATGTTTGTGGTCACAGATGCACTTGTCGCCCGAAAACCCAAAGAAGCATGGGAACACTTAGAGCGTTTACTGAACACTGGCGAAGATGCCTTTAAGCTGCTCGGTGCGCTCCAAGGGCATTATGGATTGCTGGCAAGGGCTTATGCGCTTAAAGCCCGTGATGGTGTGGTCAATGCAAAAGAAGCCGCTAAGACCTTAGCGGTTCATGAATTTCGCGCCCAGAAAGCCTTAGAAGCAGTGCGGCGCTACAAAGAAAGTACGGTACGCCGCGAACAAAAGCTGTTGCTCGAAGCCGATGCTGGCATGAAAAGCGGACTCGAGCCACGGCTGACTTTAGAGCGCCTGATTCTCGAGTTGTGCGTTTGAAGTTTTACAACCAACCTTGGCGTTTTGCCTCGAGCCACGCAAATGGCGAGAGTTCTTGCAGTTCAGACTCAGCTATTTTCCCTGTGGTGAATTTTTTCCAGTACCGCAAACGCAATTTTCGCGCATCAGCATTATCCAGTTTTAATCGGTCAATGGTTTGTTGTGCTGCTTGTTGCTCAAGTGTTGTAAGACTGGGACTTGGAAATATCCGACCATCTACTAAATTCAAATAAAACGTGTTTGGTGCTAATAAAAACGGATTCAGAACATCTTCAAAATTGCTTTTGCGACCGTTCATTGTGCCGCAGACCAACAAATAATTATCCCATTCATAAATCTGTTTTGGGTACAACGATTTTGGCTTAAAATGTTCGACGGTAGCATCTCCTGTAATTTCTTCGATGTAAATACACATGTAAGCACAAACGTTGCGGTATGCAAGCCGTAAATCTGGAATGCACGATGTCCAGTAAGCAGGCAACTTGGTTTTTGGTGGTAAAGGTTTTGTTGTATCAATCCCTCTTGCCAATAACCACGCCTCGCCTTTTTTCCGTACTTTTACATCAAAATCCGAAGGTGCAGACTGAAAAACGACTGGAATCACAGCCACCCTTTTTTGCGCCCAAGAAAACGCCAATTGTCCCAGAATTCATCAGTGTCAGATAAAATAGCCCGCAATTTCTTATCTACCTCGAGAAACTTTTTTTTCGAGGGTTTAACCGCATCAAAAATCCGCGAGGCTTCCTCAATCATGGCTTCTCGAGGCTTTGAGCCTGTGCTGTGCAAATCAAAGGCTTCACTAATAAGCCAGTTCTCAGCCCCACCGCGCCGCACCCACGGCATTTTCTCGAGTTTAACTTTGCCATCCACTAAATCCAGGTCAAACCAAGCATCTTTTTCGGTATCAAAAATAGGCTCGAGACTCGCCATGACAAGGGGGGAATGCGTTGTGGCAATAATTTGGATTTCTACGTCATCCTGCATGATTTCTTTGACCACATTTAGCAGCGATTGCAGAATCACGCGCTGCCATTGCGGGTGCAAATGATTCTCGAGTTCATCAATTAAAAGCACCATCTTTTTACTCGGCTCGAGTTGGCGAAGTTCTGCGGCTCGCAAATGCTCTTGCCAAGTCCAAACCAGCGAATATGCGATTGAAATAATGCGTTTGATGCCCGAAGAAGCATGAGTTACAGGCACTTCTTGACCATACGGCATTTTCAGCGTTGGAATATCACGCACATCGTCTATGCTGACCCGAGTTGATTTTGTGGCAATCAGTTTTTCTAGTTCGTTGGGCGATAAAATTTCAAGTGCTTTCTCAAGTTGATTAAGAGAATCGCCTTTCTCGAGTAGCCAGTGCGACCAATCATGAATTAATCCATTGCAGACTACTTTTTTTTGTGGATTACTGCCGTCCCAAACCGTAACAAAATGCGTCAAACCATTCCAAACTTCAGACCCAGAAAACCCAAATGTACCCGCTCTGTACAAATCAAATATGCCGAATTCTCCATCTGGACAAACTTGTACAATCAAATCATTTTTCGGATGGTTTCCCGAAGTGGTAGTAGAAAGCCAGTTTTGACTTTCCCGAGAAAAGGCATAGCTCGACTTAAAATGGGATAGCTCAAATACAATTCTGGATTGCTCTTTATTAGAATTAGGACGTGCCATGCCACCATGTCGCATTTGTAGATTCGATTGCTGTAACCAACTGCCAGTCAAAGCAAACCATGCCACATCCAAAATAAAACTCTTCCCCAAACCATTATCTCCTGTAATAATATTCACTCGAGGCGCAAACTCAAGGCTCATTTCTGGGGCGGGTCCAACGTTTTTTAAGACTAACTTCTCGAGCATGGTTTATCTTACCGCACCAAGCTGCGTATAATTTATACATGCAACTCGAGGAATACACCTTAAAAATAGGTAGACGCGAAGATTGGAATGTCTGGGAAGCGCAACTGCTCGAGTTTTACGCCTTGATTGCCACGGGCGAAACCGAAGCCGAGGCTCGAGCCGAATTGCAACGGCTCTACGCTGAACGCCTGATTTATCACACCGCCATTGGTAAACCACTGCCTGTACCTGGTGAACCCGCCGAGGAACTATTCTCGAGTATAAATCGTATTGATGCCCAAGCTGCCCTTGCCAGAGATTTTTTTCAGAAGGTGCTGCACCTTGATTACGACAATGTATTTTTGAACGACACAACAACACTCGAGGAATTTGGGGACTTAAGCGCCATTCGCAACCGTGCCTTTTCGGTGTACGGTGTGGATGTTGGACTTGAAGCAGAACGACCACTCTGGACTATTCTCGAGTTGATTCGCGCTAAAAGCCGTTAGGAGAAATATGTCAATTAAAAAAGATGATGTGGTTAGTTTAGAGTACCGTTTACGGGTCGAAGAGAATTTAGTGGATGAATCCGAAGGTGAACCGCTCATGTATCTTCATGGTTACGGCAACATTATTGTTGGACTCGAGAATGCTTTAGCGGGCATGAAAATAAATGAAGAAAAAACCGTGTTTATTGAACCACACGAAGGGTACGGAGTCTTTGATGAGGAAATGATTCAAACTATTCCTGTGGATAGTTTTGAAGATGAACTTGAAGTCGGCGGGCATTACACTGGCGAAAATGAAGATGGCGAAGCGGTCAGTTTTGTGGTGCTTGAAATCGAAGGCGAAGAAGCGCTGGTGGATTTTAACCACCCTTTGGCTGGCGATACCCTCGAGTTCTGGGTCAAAGTTGTGGGGATTCGGGAAGCCACACCTAGCGAACTTGAACATGGTCATGCCCATGCTAACGCAGTGATTCAAGCCTAAGTATTGGGACTCGAGGTCAAAAAATCTCGAATCCTCTGGCAAGAGGGGGAATCATGAACCAAACCGAATTACTCGAGAAATTACGGCTTGCACCAGAATCGTCTTTTCATATTCTCGAGCCAAAAAAAGCCAAACGCATGAATGCCAAAACATTGTTCATACCAGCCCCAAGCGATGTAGCAAAGGTAATTACTGCTATTCCATTTGGAGAAACACGGACAATACTAGAATTACGTCGTGAACTGGCTTTGCTTGGAAAGGCAGAAACCGCTTGTCCAGCTAAAACAATCAAATACTGGAAATGGCTTGCCTTTACTCAGCCGCCTTCATTTCCGTGGTGGCGAGTTCTCAAAGATGGTAAACCCAGTCCACACATGCCGGGTGGTGTAGAACAGCAGATGGCACTACTCGAGGCTGAAGAGTAATGGAGTAGGACAAACAGAAAAACTGTTTGTCCTACTCCACGGTTTTAACTATTTTTGCTCGAGTTGAGAAGCCGCCCAAGCCTGTGCTTTTTCGCGGTTGTAATCGTAACTATCCAAGAGCATTTCCTCGAGAACCCAGTCTGGAAAGCAATTGAGGTCTTGTAATTTTTCAATGATGTACCCACGACAAGAAGCACAACTACCAGCTTCGTACAATTGCAGCAGTGTTTTTTGGGCTTGTACTGACGGATTTGTTTTGGCGATTTCACAAATCCGAACAGTTAATTCTTCACAACGATCATCTGAAATTTCAAAGGTTAATTGCCCGAGAAATTCCCAGTCTTGTTCCTGAAAATTAAGCTCGAGAAGGTACAACCCTTCACGTGCCGTGTCAGGGTTTGCTAAGAATTCAAAAGCTAACACTCGGATTCTTGGATCAGAAAACCAAGATAAGGCAAGTGCCGCTTGCCAAACTACTTTTTCGTTTTCGTGACGGCATAACTCGAGTAAGAGCGTGTAATCTAATGGAAATGGTCGTTCGGAAAAGACGGCTATGGCACGAGCTAATTTATCGGGATTTTCAATCTTTGGAATATCTTGCGCTATTCGTATGAGTGCTTCCACACTTGCGTACTTACCCCAATATCGAAGTGAAGTTTGTGTACTCCGACCTACAGCAATCGCACGGGCTACCCAAGCAAAAGGTAGTTTTTTATAATCAAGTCCCTTAGGGGGTGATTTTTGCTGGTTGCGGGAGAATTCGAGTAACCTCAAAGCATCTGTGTTGTTCAAATCTATAAAGGCTTTTGTGACTAAATTTTTCCCAAGTTTTCACTTAAATCACGGACGTAATGCCAAGGAATTTCATCTTTATTATCACCATCAACCATCTCCCCCAAATATGGCGCAATAAAGAGTAATCCAGATAAGCTATCGAGCTTCACAATTTCTTTTCCCGAAGCCCAATCTAAACCGATTTCGGCAGCTTTCAAAAAGTCATCATAAATGGCTTCTCGAGCATTCGGCAAACCAGCCTTGGCAAACTCGAGAATCAAAGCTGTTTTGGGACGGTCTTCCTCATCAGGCATTGAATTTTTGAAGGCTTCAAGAATTTGCTTTCTCAACTCGAGGGCATCTGTAAAAGCAGACAATAATTCGTTCAAATAAGCTGATTTGTTGTACGAAAAGTGCTTCACATAAGCTGTATCTTTTAAGCACGCCTCGAGAATAATTTCTTTGTACGGCTCTGGATTGTGCTTCTGTAAACATAAAATAGCGCGTCCTAAACCTTGTTCTATGGCGCGTCTAAATTCTTCTTGGGTTAGGGGTTCTTGGGCGGCTCGGATTTCCGGTCGTGCAATTGGCATGGGTTCTCCTTAAGTAAAAAGGGTGTGTTGTTGGTTGCCAATGCGTTATCGTAAATCATAAGACTCACCTCTAAAACCTAGTTTAGAGGTTTCTAGGTCGAGTTTCTATGCGTATTTTGGCGGATACTACGCGCCTACCGCACCGTAACGTTTGCGTCCAACTCGCCACATGATTTGGAACAATACAAAGGTGATTCCTAGCCAGAGCAGTTGCACCAGCAGTACCCGTATTATTTCTGCCCATTCGAGCTTGCCAATTAAAATTTGGGCTGGGTAGTAAACAATATAAGGAAATGGCAGGTACTCGAGAATTGGTCTGAGCCAAGCTGGGTAGAATTCCAGTGGTGCAAAACTGCCAGAGAGCATGATGCTTAAAATAAAGTAGAGTTCGTCCAGCGCAGTGGCATTCTCGAGCCAGAAGCAGCACAACCCGACACAGTAAGCTATTAAAAAGCGCACCGCAAAGGCGAGGCTAATTGCCAGTAGATAAATCAGTAAGTGCGGAATACTCGAGACCAGTTTTGTACCGGGTATGAGTAGTACACCAATCGCGGCAACCACAATTAAAAAAGGTCCGCGCACAAAGCGTTCGGTGATGTGCTGTATGAAGTATTCCCAAAATGGATTGAGTGGGCGCAGGAGTTTGTTACTAAATGTGCCTTGGCGAATCGTAAAGTCCATTTCCCATGCCACCCACGCCACCACCAGTTGCTCAGATAGCCAAGCAGCTAAAAAGTACGAGGCGAAATCACTGCTCGAGAAACCGTTTAACTTGCCGCCTTCGGCTTCGGCTTTGCCAATCCAGACTGCCATCATGATTAGGGGGATTGTGCCAGAAAGCATCCAAATCAGGATTTCGGCACGGTAAATGGTCATGTGCGATAACCATGCCGCAAAAAGGGCTTTGAATTTTCGCCAAATTTGATTCATCTGCTTGCCTCGGCTTGGGTGAACAGTTGTCCAATCAGTTCTTCGATGGGTGGGTCTTCGATGGTAATGTCAGCAATTGGTAACTCCGCTAGTAACTGAGCGGCTCGGCTCGAGACTTCATTTCGAGGAACACTTAATTCGGCATTCAACCCTTCGAGTTTAAGGATTGTGCCGTACTGCTCGAGCCTATCTTTTTTGGCGGTTTCGAGTAGTTGTATCTTTATTATTTTGGCTGGGCTGGTGGTTTCAAGTAAGGCGCTTAAGTCGCCATCAAAGACAATTCTGCCTTTGTCCACAATAATTATTCGTTTGCAAAGGGCGGTTACATCCGCCATGTAATGACTGGTCAGAATAACTGTGGCATTAAATCTTTGGTTGTACTCGGCAATAAATTCCCTGATTTTAACCTGCATGTTCACATCTAAACCAATCGTCGGTTCATCTAAAAATAAGACTTTGGGTTTGTGTAGTAATGCGGCTGCTAATTCGCATTTCATGCGTTCCCCAAGTGATAATTTGCGAACTTGTTTTTTCAGGACATCTTCTAAGCCAAGTAAATCAGTAAATTCTTGCATTGTGGTTTTATAATCCGCATCCGAAATTTCATAAATTGCTTGATTGACCAAAAAA
>JBEGTV010000097.1:0-7892 GCA_041179225.1 Deinococcota bacterium
CGTCCAAATTACCTGCAACGCGGTGATATAATTGTGGTTAAGCCACCAATAGACAACCCCAATAGTTTTGAGCCAATGTCGGTGTTTCTCGAGGGGCTACCTGTACTGAATTTACTGGCTTGGAAAATCCCTTCTGATTGGACTTTTCGTCCGTACTTGATTAAACGCATTATTGGCATTCCGGGCGACACCATCGAAGTCAAAGATGGCACCGTGTTTTTGAATGGTGAGCGTTTACGTGAATACTATGTTTCCGAAACCCAAGGTTCAGACAATGCCATGAAAACTGTTGTACGCCAAGGCACATACTATGTCATGGGCGACAACCGGCGCTTAGGTGCAAGCCTAGACTCGAGGGCTTTTGGGCTGGTCAAAGCCGCAGATGTAGCTGGCAGAGCCACATGGCGCTTACTGCCATTTCATAAATTTGGCAGTCCTTAACTCCTCAAACATTTTGCATGGTTGCACCACCAGACAATTGACGGTAGGCTTTACGCAGTTCGCTGTACAAGGCGCGTTTGTCGGTGTCAGTGCTGGTATGCCAACGGTTGCGACGACGCATTAAACGACGCAGTTCGATTTCGCCGCCGGGCAGTTGACGCACCGCTCTGATCAGATCGGTAATCAGTTTTTCGTTTGTGCGAGTTTCAGCCGCTTGCTGGCTTGGCATTTGCACAATTTGCTGACTTGGCAGAATCTGCACAATCTGTGGGGCTAGTGTTGCCACTGCCCAATCTGGCAAAACTGGCGGCTCGAGTGGTTGTTGGCAGTTATCATCCCAGTCTACCCAAGTGCCAACAATTCGTTCTAAAGCACGTCCAACACCAAATTTTGCGGCGGCTCGCACCAGTGCGTCGTTGTAAGCCAGTTCTGGCTCTAGGGCAGCAGAAATAGCTTCTTTGGTCACGCCAAGAATCGTCAAACGGCAAGCCACCCGTGAACCGGGCAAATTGGTATAGAAATCACTCCAATTGGCAGTTCCAACCACCGTTTCGAGCCGGTCAGTTACGGTTTTAGCACTTAGCACAGGGCGTACCAAAGCACGGCGTTGGTCACGTGAACGGCTCTCTAGCCGCCACTCTATGGCTTCTAAGGGAAACAATTCGGTTAGCTTCTCAAAGGCTGTTTGGCGTTCAAACATTTCGCGCTCTAGGTATCTAATTCGCATCTGCTCGAGCGGATTAGGCATAATACTTGGGGCAGAAACTTCGATGGTTTCTAAGGCAATGGCTTTAGCAATGCGCTCCCTTCGGTCTTCGGCTCGGTCGTTCAAGCTAGGAATTTTCGGGAATGGGCAACCGATTCGTCCAGCTTGGGCAGGGCATTTGAAATTATTTTTCAGACGACACCAATTCCCAATTGGCGAAAGATGAACACAAGTTTGGTCGGGCATACTCTACACTCCTTGGGGGATGATCTGAGGGCTAACTCGAGTGGCAAAGCGAGTACCAAAGACTATCGGCATCGGTTTCATTTTTTGTTGGACCAATCGTAAAACTGTACTGTGCAACGGGTTTGATGGTTGCAAAATCGGTTCGACAGTACCAAATTGTTCTAGGTATGCTCGGGTGCTGTTAAGCCATGCAATCGCAAGACCAGTAGCAGAATCTTCGCGTTCTTTCATGGCACGAACCAAACGGGCAAGGCGGTACTCCAGATCAGCAATCGCTCCAATTCCTGCGTTATTTTCGAGGTCTATCAGGGCATTGTAAACAGTTGTGGGGTGAATGGATTGGCTTCTTAGGCTTTTGGCAATCGTCTCGAGTATTCGCATGGTGTCCTCCGTAACAGTCCTAACATGTTTGATCATAACGGTCTGAGTTTGTTTATTCATAACCGCATTAACAATTACGATTCTAACATAATTTCGTGATTTCATCAAGTCCCAAGCCAGATTACGTCTTGACCGAAACTAAACTTTGTGCTAACCTCGTCACAAGCAGAATAGTCGCAAGGAATTTACCCAGCGACGAAACTCAAGACCTGCGCTCCACGCCACTGCCCGAGCAAACCAAGCAGCCCTTGAGTACAAAAGGAGGAACATCCATGAAACTCCACGAACGCCTGCGCGAACTCCGTTCCGAACGCGGACAACGCCTCAAAGATGTCAGCGAAATCGCTGGAATCAGTATCCCGTACCTATCCGATTTAGAGCGCGGACGCACCAACCCAAGTTTAGAAACCCTTCAAACCTTGGCAGCCTCTTACGATATTACTGTACACGACTTACTCAGCCCAGTCGAATTCTACGGCGAAGTCAGCGCCCAAGCCCTACCAAAAGGACTCGCCGAACTGGTCTCTGACCCTGTTCTTGGTGGACAAATCACCCCAGATTGGGTCTCGAGCCTTGCCCGTATTGAACTGCGCGGCAAACGCCCACAGACCAAAGAAGACTGGTACGACATTTACCGCAACTTAAAACGAATTCTCGAGTAAAGAATTCAAAACTCAAAAAGCCGCCTAGCTTTGGCGGCTTTTTAGTTGCGCCTCGAGTTCTTGTTTGACTTCAACAGCATGAATCATCGGATTCACCATTTTCCATTGAAACGCTAAATTGCCCTCCGGGTCAATTAAAAAACTTTGCCGAGCCGCAATCCCAATCATGCCCATCAGACCACCAATCACACCATACGCCTTACCAAGACTCTTATCGGTATCGGCAATCAGGGGAAAACTCAAACCACATTTTTCACGAAAATTGGCATGAGACGCGCTCGAGTCAGTGGACACCCCAATTACCTCTGCGCCAAGCGCATTTAGCTCGGGCAGAATTTGCTCGAATTTACCCGCTTCGATGCTACAACCCGGGGTGTTGTCCTTGGGGTAAAAATAAAGCACCACCCAACGCCCACGCAAACCCGATAAGGAAATAGGTTTTTCGGCATCATCGGTGGTATTAAAATCTGGGGCAGCTTGACCAATTATTAAACTCATGGTGTGAAGATACCAAAAAATAAGTGTGTTCTTTGCAAGGCAGTACCATATTGACCTGAATTCATTCGTAATACTTCCCACTCTCGAGCAGATTGATAAAATCTTGCCAAGTGACATCCTCGGATACCCTTCCCATACCGTACTCTACAAACTGCCTTGGGTCTGGGTTCGCAAAGCCATGAAACAAAAACGGATCGTCTTGAGGTAAATCTTTTATCTCGGCAAAACTGCTGGCGTAACCCAAAATGGTATTTTGCCACTCGGCAAACGCCGAATCTTGAGCGGCAGCTTTTGGTATAGGGTTGGTTGGAATCTCGGCGGTGAAGGCTTGCTCGAGCATTTGCACGAATACTTTGGCTGGTATGAATTCTTGACTCGAGTAAACCTGCGCTAAATCCCAGAGTGCCAAAAGGTATTGATCGAGACTGCGATTCATCTCTGCGTTCTCGAGAACGAATCTGGTTCAAAATGCTGATTGATGGTGTAAAAACCAACTCGCCAATCGCCGTAAATATCTGACTCGAGCGAAAACGACAATTCAAATTCAGTCGCAAAATCACCCGTGATATGCAGTGCTTCAAAAAACCAATCTGGCTTAAGGGCTGGGTTTGTAAAAACCGTTAAATACCCAATTGCCCTAAGCCGCACGTCCTCGAGATGCGGCAGTAATTCCCCCAGAAATACCATGTGCGCCGAGTTGGGTTCGGTGCTGTCACCCGCGACTAAAATCTCAAAATGCGAATCTGGGTTTGGAATGCTGCGCCAGATACCTTCGGCGGGTAAGTAATGAAAGTCTTTCACAAAGCCACGACCTTTCCACTTTGGCTACTGATATACAACCTGTCAGATTGTAACTCGAGCAGTAAATCTGGCAGGACATCCCCATCCAGCCAAGCGTAACGCACATGAGCGGGAGGATTATTTTGCAGTGTGTCGTAATTAAACACCGATTCTTTAGACCCAAGCAGGGTTATGCCATTATAAATCTGTACCATTGCCGCACCGTTATCGCCGTCTACCATAGGAGTTACCACAATCCGAATTTCGTGCTGACCGACCCGAAAAGCGTGTTCGGTTTTGGGTTCAACAATGTTCATATGTAATGCTTTTGGCAGCAGCAACCACGCTATAAACCCCGCTATTGGCAAAAGCACAAGTAAAGTCCAGCCTCGAGACCGCAAAAAATTCATGACCAAGAATACAAGACCCGTATCGCACAGGTATCACTTGCGGTGAGCTAAACATCTACATCCCGAAAATTACAGATTGTTTAATCTGAACTCGAGTTAAGAGGTTTTTCCTGTGCTGTAGTCTTAAATTGAGAAAAATCGGTTTCGATGGTGCGTATTGCCACCCCAAGAGCAGTAGCAAGGTGACGCTGCAAGGCTTTTGCGCCTTGGGCTTGGGCTTCAAGCATCAGGCGTTTTAAGCGGTGGTTACGAAGAGCAACTTTGTCGTGTTGCTCTAAAATGGCTTTGTCCGAAGCACCACTGTTAAGTGTCCAAGTAATTGCAATCGTGCCTTCGCCACTTAAAGCGGGGAGTTCTACAACGCTTGTCTCGAGGGTTTGTTGTTGCCAAGCGGCTTCTACAGCTTTGGCATAATACTCGTTTTTAAGCATCACCCGCCGATTCTCGAGGGTTTCGATTTGACAAGCGAATCTGAGCAGTGAAAAACGAGCCAATTCAAGGTCGGTTGGATTTTGATAAATCAGGTACTTTGTATACTGGTAGCACATTGCCGAGTGGTTATTCTCGAGTGGCGAAGTAGCTGTTAATGCCAGACCAAGAAGTGGTTTGGCTTTTTCTTGCAAACCCGCTAAACATGCCAGTTCAGATTGAAACGTTAAATCTTGTTCGGTATTCGACAAGATTTCTAAGGCTGCCACGAATTGTTTTTTGGCTCGTAAAATGAGGGCTAAAACTTCTCTGGTTTTTGTGGCATAGAAAGAAGCACCTTCTGCAATTGCCCATGATTTTATTGGGTCAAGTAAGGAATTGGCTTCGTCAATTCGTCCTAAACAAAGTAAAACTTCGGCGAGATTGGTAAAATAATAAGCAACTTGACTTTCACTCAGTAAGTGCTTTGCTTTTGGCGCTCGTTCGGCGCGTTCCTCTGCCCAAATAAGCGCTTCTTCAAAACGTCCTAGTCTAATTAACGAACTGGCTAAATTGCCCAAGGTGGTATTGATTTGCCGACCATCGCCTAGGGTGTAACAATCGTCAAGTTGTTTTTGAAAAACGTTTACTGCTAATTCAAAATGTTCACCATAAAGAGCCAATGCGCCTTTGATGTTATAAAGCTGTACAGCATGGATAACCAGTGATGGGTTGTCATGAAATATCTGTTCGGCTTCGGCAAGTGTTTGCCACGCAGATTCAAAATTGGAAGCACGGATATACGAATTGGTCAGGGCAATCAGTGTACGAAATTGTTCTCTAGCTGGAATTTTGTGTACTTGACATAACTCGTGGGCTTTTTGGGCATACAGCAGGGCTTTATCTGACTCGAGAAAAGAACGAGCGATGGTGACTGAAATAATCGTTAATGCACGGACTTCTAGTACAGAGTCTCTTATTTCTCGAGTCCAGAACCATAGTGACTCAGCGGTTTGTAAAGTTGCTTGGTTTTTTCCTTGAGCTGCTAGAATTCCTAATTTGAGAACGAAGGTGTGATACATCAGGTCTTTGTCTTGATATTGACGAGTCTGAGTTTCCAAAGTTTCCAGTTCTTGCACCGATTGATTCCCCGGCTCTTGAATAAATGAAATTCGCATTTGCATCAGTTGCAAATGTAGTGCCTCGAGTACATTAGCTTGAAGGGATTGATTATTTTTCGTTGCTTGCTGGATGTAATTTTGGGCATCTTGGTAGGCACAAAATCCTAGGGCTTCTTCGGCGGCTCGGCGGTAATAAGTCACACTTTGGCTTAACAAATTGGCTTCTTGGGCGTGGTGGGCAAGCAAAATGGCTCGGGCTTGAAAATTTTTACAGACTTCAAAAGCGCGTCCGTGCCATTTTTGCCGAGCTTTGATGCTCATTTGTTCGTACACAAAAACCCGTGTTAAGTCGTGTTGAAAAGCCAAAGTCGGTGACTCGAGGATAAAGCGTGTTTCTAATAGTTGGGCTATCGGGGCGGGGGTATCAAGCATGGCTGTCCAAACTTGTAAATCAAATTGTTTGCCGAGTACCGAAGCGGCTTCGAGGGCATTTTGAAGTTTTTGATCCAGTTTAGAAAATCTGCTCTGAAAAGCATTCTCGAGGTGTTGTTCGGCGGGTTGCCCGAGTACCAATTCTCCAAAAACCAAGGGGTTGCCAGCGCTGACGCGGTGCAGTTGCTCGAGTTCGATTGAATTGAATGTTTTACCCAGTCCTCGAGCCAGAACAGCACAGGCTTCTAGGTTCAGTCCGCCAAGCCGATAATGTTGCACTTGTGGGGTTTGACGAATTTCGGTTAGGGTCTCGAAGGCTTTTGGATTGCCAAGCAGTTCTTCGGAACGAGCCGCTAGAACCAGCAAGACCGGACGTTGTTGTGCCATTCGGATCAGCATTTTTAGGACTGTCCAGAATAAATCGCCAGCCCAGTGTAAGTCGTCGAGTAACCATAGCGTGGGTTGTTCAAGATGGCGTATCCAACGTTCTAAAGTCGCACTGATGACTTGTGGCGAAGATTCAATCTCTACACTGGTTTTTAAGAGCGGCTCGAGATTCTTTTGAATTAAGGTACTGCTCTGCTCGAGTAAAACAGTGGCACTTTGTAGGGCTTGTTCGAGTGGGGCATAAGACAGTTTTGCACCAAAAGTCATGCCAGCTAAGGTTGGGATTTGATGCCATTTGGCGAGGGATTGTAATTCGAGGAGTAAACGGGTTTTGCCTTGTCCAGCTTCTCCTTCAAGCATAATCACACCGCCCTGTTCGACCCGCAGCGCATTTAAGGCATTGGTCAGTACACGCCATTCTTGGTCGCGTCCAACTAAGGCTTGGTTTGGTTTGTTGTGTGGTTGCTCGAGTTGGCGTTGTAAATCAGCAATAAATGCCCGTGTTTCTGGGTGTGGTTGACTCGAGAATTCTTGGGCAAGGGTTTGTTCAAGTTTTTCAAATACTGCAATCGCTTCTGGTCGTTGTCCTAACTTGGCATACAACCGAATTAAGTGGGTATGTGCCGCTTCGTTCCAAGGCTCGAGTTGAATCAGGCGTTGCGATAAGACAATGCCTCGGCTCGAGTCAGCTTGTGCTATGGCTTGGCGTAACCCTTGCAGCATTGTTTGGTGTAGTTCTACGCGCCATATTTCTAACCATGGAATGTCTTGGTCTTCGAGTAAATCGCCTTGGTAATAGTCGAGTGCCGTAAACCAATCTTGGGCTTTTTGGCTATGAATTAAGCGCATAAATTGGTTGGTGTCTGTCCAAATCGGTTGAAGGGTCAAAGTGGTGGCATCAGCCACAATACATTCCTCGAATTCTGGGTGTTCTTGGCGCAGCCGGTACAGGCTATTGGTCAGGCGTTTGCGTCCTTGTTCGTCGGTGCAGTCTGTCCAGATGGCTCGAGCCAAACGCACTCGAGGCATCGGCAAATTAGGGTTTTGCTGCATTGTTAGGAACGCCAAAATCTGGCTGTGATTGGCTGATAACAGCATGGTTTTTTCACCCATTTCTAAATGTGGCTGTCCCAGCAAATGAAGGCGTATCAAGCCTCAATTCTACTCGAATTTAGTTCATAAATTTATTTGGGTATTGACATAAATGTGGGTCGTTATTTTGTAATAACTGCTGCGCGGCAGTTTTGCAACACCAAGTTTATAGGCTTTTAGCACGGTCAAGCCGTAAAACCACCAAGAAAGGAAACCCATATGAAAGAACCTTATCCAACCCCTCCAAAAACCCCGTACACCCCGCCTCGGCTCGAGCAACACCCTAGTTTTGTGACCATCACAGGTGCATCTTTTCCCTTTGGCACAG
>JBEGTV010000098.1:0-7865 GCA_041179225.1 Deinococcota bacterium
CTTTGGCGTAAATCTAGTGAGAGTGGCTTCACGGCTTTAGCTTAGCATTTGCCATACTTTAAGAAACCGCTATAAGTTAGGAATTACCTTGAATAAGGTAATTCCTAACTGGTATTTGATTCTTTAGCCTTTGACCACAAGATTAACCAAACGCCCCGTGATATAGAGTTCCTTCACGGTTTCTTTGTCGTCCACATAGACCCGCACCGACTCGAGACCTCGAGCCAAAGCAATCGCTTCAGCACTGCTGATATTGCTTGGAGCTTGGGTTTTACCGCGAACCTTACCATTGACTTGCACCACCAATTCAAAACTGTCCTTGACTAATTTACTCGAGTCAAAACTGCGCCAACTTTCCAAATGGACACTACTGCTATGCCCCGTCTTATTCCAGATTTCTTCAGCGATGTGTGGCGCATAAGGCGCGAGCATCGTGTTAAACGTCTCGAGCGCCCATTGCCATTCGGGTGTGTTGTACACGGGGCTGCGTTTAGCTTTCCCAAGGAAATTACTGAGTTCCATCATGGCGGCAATACTGGTGTTGAACTTAAAAACCTCTGTATCCTCAGTCACTTTTTTTAACGCATAATGAATCGCGTACTCGAGGTCAGACAAACTGGTGTTTTCGTCAATTCGGTCTGGTTGGTCAAAGTACAAACTCCAAACCCGCCCAAGCCAATTGGCTAAGCCGTTCACGCCTTTAGGTGCCCACGGTCCACCCTGATCCCAAGGTCCAATAAATTGCAAGTACAAACGCACAGTATCCGTGCCGTACTCCGCCACCAAGTTCTCCGGGTCAACAACATTGCCTCTGGACTTACTCATTTTTTCGTTGTCTTGCCCTAAAATAATCCCTTGGTTCATTAAACGAGTAAAAGGTTCACTGAAATTTATTAAGCCCAAATCCCGCATGGCTTTCGTCCAGAACCGAGCGTACAGCAAATGCAGAATCGCATGTTCGATCCCACCTGTGTACCAATCGGCTGGACCCCATTTGTTCACAAGGTCTTGGTTAATTGCACTGTCAGCATTGTTTGGGTCCAAAAAACGATAATAATACCAACTCGAGTCCACAAAAGTATCCATTGTATCAGTGTCTCGCATGGCAGCCCCGCCACATTTCGGGCAAGCGCAATTCTTCCAATTCTCGAGCAAGGTTAATGGGCTTTGACCCGTTGGTAAAAATTCTGGGTTTTCGGGCAGTAAAATCGGTAAGTCACTTTCTGGCACGGGAACTTGTCCGCACTTATCGCAGTAAATAATAGGAATTGGTGTTCCCCAATAACGCTGACGACTAATCAACCAATCACGCAAGCGAAAGGTAGTTTTGGCTTTTCCTTTGCCTGTTGCCTCGAGTTCTTGCAACATTCGGGCTTTGGCTTCTTGCACATTTAAGCCATCCAAAAAATCCGAGTTGATCGCCACACCGTCGCCCGTGAAGGGCTTATTTTCATCCCAATCTTCTGGGGTTTTCACAGTGCGGATGATCTCGAGGTTAAACTTCTTGGCAAAATCCCAATCTCGGGTGTCTTGGGCTGGCACACCCATAATGCTGCCCGTACCATACGTCACCAGCACATAATCGGAAATAAAAATCGGAATGTCTTTACCCGTGAATGGATTAGTCGCATAAGACCCAAGAAACACCCCCGTTTTTTCTTTACCCTCGGCGGTACGGTCAATGTCCGACGCAAGTTTGGCGGCAGCTTGATAGGCTGCTACTTCCTCGAGTTTTTCGCCTCTTGTCAAGGCTGCAACCATTTGGTGTTCTGGTGCAAGTACCATAAAAGTCGCGCCAAAAACCGTGTCGGCTCGAGTCGTAAAAACCGTTAAAGCTCCAGCAGGTGTGGCAAAATCGAGTTCTGTGCCAACACTTTTGCCAATCCAATTGGTTTGCATCACCCGAACTTTTTCTGACCACTCGAGACCATCAAAATTCAGTAATTCCTCGGCATAGTCGGTGATTTTCATGTGCCATTGGCTCATTAAACGGCGTTCAATTAACGCTCCAGACCTATCGCCGCGTCCGTCTATGACTTGTTCATTGGCGAGTACAGTGTTATCCACAGGATCCCAATTGACAAAGGATTCTTTTTTATACGCCAAGCCCTTTTTGTAGAACTGCACAAAAAACCATTGATTCCATTTGTAATAACTTGGGTCACAAGTTTTGAGTTCTGTTGTTTCCCAGTCAATCATTGTCCCCATGCGCTTAAATTGCTGCGTCATGTACTCGATATTGCTGTATGTCCACTTGGCAGGGTCAATATTGTTTTTAATCGCGGCATTCTCGGCGGGTAAACCAAAAGCATCAAAACCCATTGGGAACAACACTTCAAAACCTTGCATTCGCATAAAACGCGCCCTTGTATCTGGAATACTAAAAGCGTACCAATGTCCAATATGCAGATTGCCGCTTGGGTATGGGAACATCGTTGGCATGTAATGCTTGGGTTTACTCGAGTGCAAATCGGTTTTGTAGAGCTTACTGGCTTCCCAATGCTTACGCCAACGCGGTTCGACTTCGTGCGGATTGTACTTTTCTAAACGTTGTTTTTCTTCAGTCATATAGCTCCTAACTACTCGTGATTAGCTTTTTTTGAATGATTGCGAAAATAAAAAAGCCCCAGATACAAGACTGGGGCGCATACTCGAGAAATTTGTTATTCGAGTACAGCCCCTAGTTGAAGTAGTCCAGAGCGGATCATGACCATAGTTTAACGTGCGAAATGCAAATGGTCAATTGTCATAAGGCTTATGGGTACAGTCTGACCTTTTGAAGCCATAACTTGCTCGAGTTTTACAGTGGAATTTGAGTTACTTTTTCAAGTAGATTAAGCCATGAGTCCAAATATCAATTTGCCATCTCGAGTCGTTCCGCTTGGTCGCGCCCGCGCTGGTTGGACTGATAATCTGATCACGATTGTGCTTGGACTTTGGCTGATTGCAGGGGTTTTTATAGATGGCTTTGCCCATAGTAACCTGCGTGGCACTATCGAAAGTTTTTTTACCCCTTGGCACGCCATTCTTTACGCAGGGTTTACCGTTTCGGCACTTTGGACAATGTGGTTGGTTTATAAAGAAATTCGACTGGGTCGCAGTGGTTTTGCTGCCATTCCAATTGGGTATGAACTTGGTTTACTTGGAATTCTGATTTTTGGACTTGGTGGCATTGGCGATATGATCTGGCATTCGGTCTTTGGGATCGAAGTTGGCAATGCTGCGCTCTTATCACCCAGTCATTTAATGCTGCTGTGCGGTGGAACATTACTGGTCACTAGCCCATTGCGTTCAGGCTGGGCAACCCTTGGGTACGCCCCGAAATTCCTCGAGTTTCTGCCTGTGTTACTGAGTAGTTTAGCCGCGTTTTCCTTTGCAACTTTTTTTCAATTGCACGCTTGGGGTTTAACCAATGTACCAGATGGTAACAGGTACATGAATTGGGTTGGTGGAATCCGTGGCAGCACTTCGTTTAACCTTGCTTCTAACTTTGCCAATATGGGCATCTTATTTAGTAACGTTATTTTGCTTGCACCTGTGTTGTTGCTACTCAGGCGTTGGCAAACTCCTTTGGGAGCATTCACGATTCTGTTTACCTTAAACACCATTGGCATGACCGTGATTGGAGGTTCGGTTCATTGGCAAGCTGTTATTGCAATGGCAATCGCAGGTTTATTTGCCGATGGTTTTATCGCGCTTTTCAAACCATCTCATAAACGGATTCTCGAGTTTCGCGCATTAGCCATGGTACTCCCACTGATTATTTGGGGTGGGCATTTTCTAGTTCGGCACTTACAAGAAGGTATTGCCCTCGAGCTTGAATTCTGGACTGGAACAATGGTCATGGCAGCTTTTACGGGCTTGGTGCTGAGTGTTCTGGTCGCACCGCCCGAAATCCCTAAAGAACTCGAGGCATAAAAGCACAGCATTCAAATTGTCACAGGCTTTTTATAGAGTGGTTTTCATGTGGCGTTGGTTGGTAATTATTCTGGCGTTAGGATTGTATTTGGTGTTTCGTCCAAGTGCTGCGCCGTGGCTGATTTGGTTGGCTTTTCTTGGGGCTTTACTGTGGTTTTTGTATCGCCCAGCCCCTAAAATCGAGATGATGCGGGTTCTCGAGACGACTCGAACATTTACCGAAGAAGCTGTCGCGGTTCGGCTTGAAGTGCGAATCTCAAGTTGGTTGCCGATGCTTTTGACGCTTTCGGAGAATGTCCCACTGTCCTTAATTCCAGACCGCAATGTGGGTTTAAGTGGTTTATTTTGGGGGAATAGTTCGCATTGTCTCGAGTACCGTGTTTCACCAAACATGCGAGGTGAATTTCATTTCCCTGCGCTTAGCTTAAATTGGAGTGATCCGCTCGGCTTATTTTTTCGTTTTTCAAAAATCTCTGGCAATACCACCACCTTATTGGTTTATCCCGGGCTACATTCGCTCGAATTGCCCGATTTGGTGCGTCCATTACTGGCAGATGGTCCTCGGGCAAAGGTCTTTGGTCTCGAGGATGCACTTTCCTTGCGTGGAGTCAGGGATTACGTGCCAGGTGATGAGTTACGCCGAGTCCACTGGAAACAAACCGCTCGCTTTGGTACGGATCATGGGCGGTACTTGCGTTTGGTGGTACGAGAATACGATCAAGTGGCGGCGACTGGGGTGCATGTTCACCTTGATTTAAGTTCTAAAGGTCGGGTTGGCGAGATTTTTTTGGAAAGTGCCGCCCGTCTTGCGGCTAGTTTACTTCGTAGTGCCCACACTCAGAGCTTACGGGTTAGTGTTTCCAGTGCCTTAGCCAGCACGGAAAGCGGTTCGAGTTTCTTAGCTTTAGAACGAGCTTTAGCTTTATTAGCAACCCTAAAACTCGAGCCAGATGCACCTTTGACTGTGCCTCTGCCCGAAGCTGGGGCAAACCTAATGATTATTACTGAACGCGCTCCAAGTGAATTGATTACAGGGGCAATTCATGCTCGTGCCAGAGCCGCAAGGGTGTTAATGATTGCCATGCCTGAAGGGTTTTATCTCGAGCCGGGCGAATCTGGTCGGGCGGTACATCACGCGCCACCGGACGAAGTGCGTGAATTACAAAAAAAAGCTGGGATTCTCGAGGAGGCTGGGGTACGAGTCGTGGTTTTACGTGGTGATGACAGTGTGCTTAAGTTAGTAACCTGACAATGTTTAAGTTAGTAACCTGACAATGTTTAAGTTAATATCCTAAGATGCCGCAAAGTTTTGAAATTTTTGATGATCGTTTTTTCACTCTTATCTTGCCTGATTCTCAACTTGAGCAATTAGCCACTGGCACTATTTGGGGCGAAGGACCTGCTTATTTTGCCTCGGATGACAGTTTAATTTGGAGTGATATTCCCAATAATCGTTTAATGCGTTGGTCAGCCAAAGATGGTTGCAGTGAATTTCTTAAACCCGCGCATTTTCAAAATGGACATACGCTTGACCAGAACGGGCGTTTACTGGCTTGTTCGCATGGTTTACGTGCCATTGTTCGGCTCGAGGCGGATGGTACTTGGCAAGTGCTAATAAATTCATACCAAGGTAAAAAACTCAATTCTCCTAACGATTTGGTAGTTAAATCTGATGGCACGATTTGGTTTAGCGACCCGTCTTACGGACTGATTCAACCCAACGAAGGTTACGGCGGGGTTCAAGAACAGGCGGGCTGTTATGTCTATTGTTTTGACCCAGAAACCCAAGAATTAACGGCTGTAATCACCGACATGACCATGCCAAATGGTCTGGCTTTTTCTTTGGATGAAAAAATTTTGTATGTCTCAGATACGTCTCGGTCTAATGACCCAAAGGGCTATCACCACATCAAAGCCTATACTGTAACAGAACAGCATGGTTGTGTGGATGGTCGAGTTTTTGCAGTGATTGAACCGGGTTTACCTGATGGTTTTCGAGTAGATCAAAATAACTGGATTTTTACCAGTTCAGGCGATAGCGTCCAAGTTTTTGCACCAGATGGTGTGTTGCTCGGTAAAATTCTTGTCCCCGAAACGATTGGCAACCTTACTTTTGGTGGCGCAGATAAAAACCGTTTATTTATTGTCGCCTCGAGCGGTTTATATGCCATTACCTTAAATACCAAGGCAGTTGCCCAGCCTAATTTGCAGTAACCTAAGAACATGACTGGAAAAACTGTGGTGGTGACAGGGGCAAGCAATGGAATTGGTTTAATCACGGCGCTTGAATTGGCAAAGCTGGGCGCAAGGGTACTCATGGTGGTTCGGAACGAAGCCAAAGGCAGGGCGAGTTGTGAGGAGATTAGAGACAAAACAGGTGTTACACCTGAGTTATTCGTGGCGGATTTGTCATTGATGGCTCAGGCGCGTCGTGTAGCAGCAGAAATTAGTGTGGCTGCTCCTAGAATAGATGTACTGGTCAATAATGCGGGTGGGATTTTTACCGAACGGCTCGAGACCAGTGAAGGGCTAGAAATGACTTTTGCGCTGAATCATATGGCGTATTTTGTTTTAACCACAGCTTTACTAGACAACTTAAAAGCGGCTGGTTCGGCTCGAGTAGTCAGTGTAGCAAGCAATGCCCACAGCATGGCACGGATTCGTTGGGATGATCTTCAAGCCAAGCAAAAATTTAATGGCTCGGTGGCGTATGGGAATTCTAAATTGATGAATATTCTATTTAGCAATGAGTTATCACGGCAACTCGAGGGGACAGGTGTGACCAGTAATTCATTGCACCCTGGTGTGGTGGCGACTGGTTTTGCCCAAAATGCAAGTGGAGCTTGGAAATGGTTTTTTAGTTTGGCAAAACCGTTTTTGGTCACACCAGAAAAAGGGGCGCAAACCAGTATTTACCTAGCCTCGAGTAAGGAAATCGAAAGTGCCACAGGTTTGTATTGGGATAATAAACGCCCTGTCCAACCAAGTGCGGCTGCGCTTGACCAAACCAGCCAAAAGCATTTGTGGCTCGAGTCAGAACGGATTCTAGCAAGCCTGTAAGATGAGACAGGCTTTACTCTCTTGGTACGACGCTTCTGCTCGAGTCTTGCCGTGGCGGATACAAAAAGCGGGTTCTCGAAATGCCTACCATGTTTGGCTGTCCGAGATTTTACTACAACAAACCCAAGTTTCACGTGGGGTGTTGTATTTTGAACGTTTTCTCGAGGTTTTCCCAACTGTTCAGGGCTTAGCGGTAGCGCCTTTAGACACGGTGCTTAAACTCTGGGAGGGGGCTGGGTACTATGCCAGAGCCAGAAATTTGCACCGAGCGGCTCAAATCATGGCTCAAAACGGTTTGCCGACTTCAAGTGTGGTATGGCTCGAGTTGCCGGGGGTTGGACGGTACACGGCAGCCGCTATCGCCAGTTTGTCGAGCAATGAAGCCGTAGCCGCCGTAGATGGCAATGTGCGACGGGTTTTAGCGCGGCTTTATAACAATCCTAGCCCACTTGACCCTTGGTTATGGGAAACTGCCCAGACCTTACTCGAGCCAAAACGAGCGGGTGCGTGGAACGAAGCATTGATTGAACTAGGCGCGTTAATTTGCACACCAAAAAAACCAAGGTGTCTCGAGTGTCCGGTTTCTAAATTTTGCCAAGCCTTCAAAGCTAAAACCATGACCAGTGTCCCAGCCCCAAAACCTCGAGCCAAAGTCAAAATTATACAGGCGGTGGCTTTATTGCTGCATTACCAAGAGCATGTTTTACTTGAATTACGCCCCAAAAATGGCTTATTGGGTGGTTTGTACGGTGTGCCGCTCGAGCCAGTCCAAACCACGGTTTTAGCTGCCCTTAAGCTACTTTGTCAAAAGTTTGCTGTCTCAAACCAAGCTGTATATCTGGGTCGTGTCTCGCACACCATGACCCATCGGCAATTTGAGATTGAGG
>JBEGTV010000099.1:0-7805 GCA_041179225.1 Deinococcota bacterium
CTGCTTTCGATACGTCTAGGGTCAGAACCCGCACTTGGTTCGGTCACAGCAATGGCAGCTAATCTACGTCCGCTAATTGCATCGGGCAGAAGCGTGTTTCTTACGGTTTCTGAACTGTGTTGCCGCAAAGGTTTAAGTGATAAGAAATTATGAACCGATAACAGCGTTGCCACCGACATATCAACTGATGCCACTGTTTCCATCAGTTGAATAGCTTGAGATGGCTTAAGCGCTAAACCACCATGCGTAGTAGCGCCCTCGAGACCAAAAAAGCCTTTGCGCCCAAGCTCGAGAAACAAATGCGGTGGTAAGGTACGACGCTCATCGGATTGCATAAAATCTATGCGTTCTGAGCAGAATTCTCTGAACCAAGTTTTAAGATTTTCAATGTTATTTTCCATGTTAGAATCCCAAAGTTTTAATGCGCCAAGACAAGCGTGGTTTTGAGTTCTTCCTGAATTTGCTTACACAAGCCTTCAATCAAAGCGGCTGGACGCGCCGATTCAAAAACGATGTACTCCATGTTGCAGTTGTAATTTGAATCAAAAAAAGTATTCAGATATTCCTTGGTTTTTACATGCGGAATCCGATGCCCTCCAATTTTTCGCATGATACGGTTCGAGTAATGCCGTTCAGTAGCCGAAACAAGCGCATTAAAACCACCCACAAATTCACCAAAAGCAAAACAAAACGCAACTAACAAAAGCGCAGCAGGAGAATTTTTTTCGTAATCAGTAATCACCAAACCAGCCACTTCACCAAAGAACTTGGTTCGCATTTCCTCGTCTAAAAAACGAATAATGGACTCCTCATACAACGTTTGGTTATTGCCTTCCATGCGTTCAATCAGTTCTCTGGCATGGGTTTGCTGAAAATGCGCTTGGATGTTCTCAAAATCCCAGAAGCGAATTCTTAAACCACCATGCGGTTTTCGGCTCGAGTCCAGCAGTAGCACTTGCCACGAATACTTATCGTGTGGCGAAATATAATTACCAAATTTATCCAAATTTTCCTTAGAAATTGCACCATCTTGCAAGTAAACCGAACCACGCATTTTGAAGAGTTCAAACATAAAGTCGTACCGCAAATCGTTATCTCGAGTCATGCAAAACGCATCAGGTTTATACTCACTCATTTCAGGTTCGATAATCACAAAATGGTACTTCTCGAGCAATTCGGTATAACGGTCTTGTTCCATTGAAATCACCTAGGGTTTGACGAGAATTCTTAAGCCTTACCAAATAGTATTAAATTGTGCAGAACAAAGTTTTTTAGAAATACCAAGCACCTCTTGAAACTTTTGTTGCTAACCACAGGCAATACTCCTATAATCCTTTTATGAACACCTCCCTCGAGTTACCTAAAGAACTTGAAGTGGCACTGATAAACATTGCTACTCGAGAAAACCGTACTGTCAATGAACTGGTTCAAGATGCTTTACAAAATTTTACCCAAGAACACACCAAACCAATTCCAAGCTGGGTGGGCATTGCCGAAGGCGACCCTGACTTATCACAACGTGTCAATGAACTTTTGTTCCAAGATGGTTTGCGACCGTGAATCTAAAAAATGCAATTCTGGCAGATACAAGCGCACTGCTGGCATTACTTAATAAAAAAGATATGAACCACGAAGCGGTCAAGCCATTTGCTACTGCCAAGTTACTGGTCTCAAGCACAGTGCTTTGCGAATTTGATTACATGGCAACCAAATACCTTGGTGAACCAGCCACACTAGCTTTTTTACAGGGGCAAGCCCGTGGCGAATGGCAATTGCTTAGCTTTGATGCGACTGACCTCGAGAATACCAATTTGTTGCGTTTGCGCTACTCAGATGTTCCGCTTGGCTTTGTTGACAGCAGCTTACTTATTCTAGCCGAGCGTTACGCCATCCCCCGAGTTTTAACACTGGACAAACGACACTTTTGGACGGTGCGTTCACAAAGTTTTGGGCATTTTGAACTGTTGCCTTAAAAGTTCGAGGTATAAGCCTTTGACCAGATTTAACTTTATTCTCGAGGTGGCTATTGGCTCGAGCAGGGGCGGGAAGGCTCGAGAAGAGGAGTTGATGCGTGGGTGGGCGAAGTCCACTACGCGCTTGACTCTTTAAGATTCCTCCAAACGCCATCGCTTAAGTTGGTTTAAGAACCGAGAAGCAGTACCCCGCGTGGACTGGTTCAGACATACCCACGGTAGATGCTGCTATTGTTGTTTCGGCTAATACCCAAGTGTTTGGGGCAATCATCGTTGGGTCATCAAACCCTGTCACGAATGGTTCTCCCAGCCGAGCCATTGATGCTAAGAACGACCTGACCTCGAACAGATCTAATTCAAACAGCCCCGACGACACATGATCGAGCCAGAACTTTGAGTCTGGCGAGCCGATGAGCTTCCGTAACTTGGTGAACATCTCTGCCAGCACCTCGCGGGGGAAGTACATAGAAATCCCTTCAGCGATGATCAACGTTGGGGCATCTGGTCGGAAACCAGCCTCGAGAATTGCTGCGTCCCAAGTATCGCTGAGGATGTCGCCAACAACTGGGACGAAGTTAGCTGCTTGCACTCCCATTGTGGCAAACCGAGACTCCCTTTCTTTTTGCATATCGCGTAAGTCAAGACCAAACCACTGTTGCCGCTCACTCGAGAACCGCAGTGGTTTAGGATCAAAGCCAACACCGAGAACCAGCACTTGAGCAAAAGAACCTCCGTCCCGCTCCAAGTGCCGTTCCAAGTCCAGTGTCCGCGCAAGAACCAGCGATGGCAGTTGTGGCGTGGCAACCGACATCCGATTGGCAATTGCCCGACCTTGATCGCCAGCAACAAGCTGTGAGATAGGGTCTTCGCGGAGTCCACTTATCATCAGCGCGGAGGTCTTCATGTTTTGAACCTGAAACAGATTCGCTCGAACCCCCGCCATCCGAGGGACATCGGCATAAATCCCCATTGTATGTGTTGCCTCGGCGACAACCCGTCCATCTTGGCTGATGAAAACTGTGCCAGTATACTCCCCGCGCCCTTTATCGAACAATTGCCGACGCAGTTTTTCAGCATCTTCCGAGCTAATGCGAGTCTCTGCACGCAATTTCCCAGTTCCAGGGGCAAGGTGCTTTACTTCGCCGCGCTTGAGCCAGTATTGCACAGGCAGCGCGTCACAACGGTCATGGATACCAGTCACATAACAACCGGGCAATACGCCAAACATTCCAATACCGAGCGTATAATCTGCGACCAAGTAGAAAACAGCAGCTTGGTGAGTACCATTTTGATTCATTGCCGATGCCAAGAGAGGCAGGGTTAGAACAGTTCGTTCTGCTCCTATTTCCTCAACTGTACAGTCCACCGTTTCGAGCAGAGGAACGAGTTCCCGCAAGCGGCGCGTTGCCTGCTCTGGAGAACAGTTGCTCGTATGTAAAGCCAGATCATCTTCGTCAGGAACGAGCGCAAGAGGCTTGTACCCTGTTGTTTGAGAAGCGATCATTCTTGACCTTTGCGGATATTGGCAATACTGCGACAAAATGTTGGTGGTTGTGCTTCCAAAATTCTCATCAAAAACATCTCCTTCTTACATACACATATGGGCATCACAAACACACGGTCTTTGATGAAAAAGATTCACCAAACACCACCTGAAATCTTGGGCTAGGTCATAAAATCAACTCCTTTCACGGTTAGTAGCGGCTCGAGTTCAACTACGCCGCGTACCATTTCGGCACTGGTTTGGGTCTTGATGATTTCACTAATGCCTTTATAGGCAAAAGGGGCTTCTTGGCGTAACTTAGATAAGTGTTCCTCAATAATATCTGGACGCTGTTTTATGGCTTGGTCATGCCAATCTAAGGGTGTGACCACTCGGTAACGCTTGAGGAAATCCTTAAATTCTTGCTCAAAACCTCGCATCGCTTCGCCTCTCGAGTGAATCCGTCCAGCCCCATGACTGGCACTTTCTAAACTGCTGAGCTTGCCCGTCCCTGCCATAATGAACGAACTTGCACCCATTGAGCCGGGAATCAGTACGGGTTCGCCACACTTAAACGGTTCTTCGTCACTTTTGGTGCAATGTGCCAAACTAAGGAATGAACTTTACCAACAAACTTCGGTTAAATGACCCATTGTTGAACACCGCAATGGGTCATTGCTTTTCTATGCGTGGACGATTTAATTCGTGTCTTCATGATGCTCAAATTGTTGAACTTGAACTGGTATAACTGATAATGGGTTTACTTGCAAAGCAGGGATGAGTTGATCAGCAGATTGCTGAAATGTAACTATAAATGTTGGGTGTACAAACCAGCGCATCCACTTAGGTGGATAGTGTTTTTCGATTTTTAGAATTTTCGGAAAAAACACTTTCAGCACTTGAATACAAAACTGAGGCGAACATGGATAGCTTCTCATGATTGTACGCGATTTGAATGTTGAAATACCCGCCAAATCCTCTACAATAACAAGTCTACTATCACCTCGAAATAAAACGTCACTGATTAATCGCATTAGAAACCGTTTTAGTTGGTCTTGTTCAGTTTGAATATTCTCACGCAAATACTGCACTTCCGAATTACTTTCAAACATAAATCCCCTTATTTAAACACTCTGCTTAAAAGAAGTTTTTGAATAGTCAAGTCCCATATCATTGAACTCAGCTTGGTGTTTGAATCCAAGCACAGCGCTGTAAAACCTTGTTCATGCTTTGCTAATGTGACCAATACACCAGACCAAGCACCCGCCCAAATCCAAGATTTTGAGCCATTCAAAACGAATTGGTTTTCAAGGGACACTAAACTGCTTTCGATACGCCTAGGGTCAGAACCCGCGTTTGGTTCGGTCACAGCAATAGCCGCTAATCTGCGTCCGCTAATTACATCGGGCAGAAGAGAGAACTTTACCGATTAACATAAACCTGTGCTGCACAAAGTTTTTCTTCTACAATTGTGATCATCTCCTTTATCGCTGGGGTTGGTTGGTCTTTGAAAAACGCCATTATGTCCATCTGGCAGTTGTAACCAGTATCAAAAAACGGTGGTAAGACCACTTCTGGGTTACTCGAGTCTCTGAAACTGATTCCGCCGAGTTTGTGGTAAAACCGTGCAGTGTGGTGTCGGTCTGTGCCTGCGCCAAATGCCACATAAGCATCTACGATATTGCCGATTGAATACCCTGAAATTCCAAGCATTGAACCAATCGTGAAGCCTTGGCTGGCGGCATCTACTGCCAAAGCAGAAACTTCCATAAAACAAGTGTTGTCGTTGGGTTGGTGCATAGTGTTGTTCAAGGCGGTTGTAAATTTTTGGCGTAACTCGAGGTCTTGCATTCGCTCGAGCAAACCGTA
The DNA here is from genome assembly GCA_041179225.1 of Deinococcota bacterium. Lineage (GTDB taxonomy): Bacteria > Deinococcota > Deinococci > Deinococcales > JAAFIG01 > JAAFIG01. The sequence continues at coordinate 5,326 of JBEGTV010000099.1, forward strand.
TAAGTTCAGTTCGCACAGTTCGGGTAGTCGGTCATCGTAGTACCAGATTTGAGTTCGCATCACACCACGTATTTGTTCTTCTGGACTCATCACTAAAAAGTGCCATGAATTTATGTCGAGTTTTGAAATGTGCCTACCTTGTTCGTCTAAATGACTTTCTTTGATTGCACCATCTTCTAAAAAAACCTTGCCACGCAACTGCTGGAGCTTGGTTCGCCATGTCTCGTGAGCTTGTACATTTTCTTCAACTCGAGAAAATACCTTTGGGATTCGCGCATTGGCTGGCGCTAAGAGTAAAAAGTGATTGTCCTTAAAAATACCAGTATCTCGAGACATGGCACTCCTCCCCTTACTTCTCGGCTTTGGCGTGGCTTAAGGCAGCTTCCCAAATCGGCAGTGGGTAGACGGCTGCAAAGCAATCGAAGCCAAATTCAATCGCGCTTTCTTCTTCGGGGTAATCGGTCACAACTTTTTGAATCAGCCTTGCGAGTTCATCGGCATGGGCAATGTCTTCTTTGGCATGAACATCTATAAATCGTTGGGCATTGCTGGGGAAGCCTTTTTTGGCAAGTGCAATCTGGGCGCGTTCGGTTAGCACTGGGGTCAGGCATTCAAATAAGTACATATACCCAAGGTAAGCAAAGGGGCTTTCGCGTTCGCCAATCATGCGGCAAGTGGCGCTCATGATAAAGCTGGCTGGGGTGATTTGACGGGTTCGCGCCCATTTTTCGTTGCCACCGAGTTTAACAAAATCCTCGAGTGCCATTTCGCCGTGGTCAACTTCGGAAAGGTCATGGATTATCATGGGCTTCATTAGGTCTGGACGGGATTTTGGTAAGCGTCCAATGGCAGTAAAGGTCGCTTCGGTCACATGCGGTCCGTAACTGAACACCTCGAGCAAGATGTACTTGACGATTTTTGCCACCAATCCGGGGGCTGTGCCGTCGGCTTCAATAAGGCGCACGGTTTCGGTTTGTTCGATGCGTTGGTAATGGGCTTGGAGTTTAGCAGCGAGGCGGTCTGTGAAGGCTACGGATTCATCGGTGACTTTCCATTTTTTGCTCATGGTGGTTCTCCTTTTTTGGTTGCTCGAGACAATACAAAGCCGTACAAAGCAGGGTCTGCTTCATTACTCGAGTGTGAGAAGGCGGTCTTATTGGCTTTCCGCTAGAAAGCCTATTTCTTGTACCGTAATCAAACCGTAATCAATAAATTTTTCTCTTGTCTGACTGTGTTTTTATCCATCCCCTTCCCCTTTGCTTTTAAGTTTTTAGTTTGGCAAATTTATCTTCGCTTGTCCAATACTTCTTCTAACAGTTGTCAAAAATCAGTCTTTTAAGTCGTGGTTCACATTATTAACAGTTGTTTCTAGCCCAAGATTTTCTTAGCATATTGCAAAGCATTTTCTTGGTGATGCCGTAGTTGTAGCGCTTCAAATATCTCGGCGGCTTGGTTGTAATGCACGGCAGCGCCAACACGGTTGCCGTGCAGCGCTTCTAATTCGGCTTTTTCCATGTGCGCCCATGCTAAATCGGATTGGTTTTTGGCATTGCGGGCAATCGTTATGGCTTTGTCTATCCAGTGTTGTGCTTCTTCTAGTTGCTCGAGCGTGCGGTAACTCCATGCGAGGTTAATCTCGACCATTGCGCTATTGTTGCCTGTGCTTGCCGCTTCGCAAATTTCGGTGCAGAGCAAAAAGTAGCGTAGGGCTTGCTCGAGGTGCTTACGGGCTTGGTTGTTCTGTCCTGCCCACATGCGTTCGGCGCGTTTGCGGTATAACCCGCCACAGTCGCACAGTGCAGCTTGTACGCCCCATGTCCAGTGGGCTTGGTGGTAATGCCAAAGGGTTTGTTCGGCGTGTTCTTGGGCTTGTTCTAAACTGGTTGTGTGCGCTGCAATGCGGCGCAGTCCGTTGTATACCATGCCAAGTTCGCGGTGATGTTGGGGTTTTAAGTGCTTTTTAGCCTGATCGAATAATTTTTTTGCCAGTTGCCACCTATCAAAACGCAGTTCTATCCGAGCTAAGCTAATTGCGTACCATGCGCTCACTCGAACTTCGAGCGCATGGTATTTTTTTCGTTCCTCGAGTATTTTTTGTGTGGTGCGTTTGGCTTGTTCGTACAATCCGAGTAATTCTTCTGTTCGTGCTAACCAGAATAGGATTTCACAACGTAAATTTGGGTTTGGGCGGGCGACTTGGGCGATTAAGAAAGAAGCGTGGGCTTTTTCAAGGTGTCCATGTTCGAGTTGCAACTGCCCAAGCATTAACTGTGATTGGCTTTCTGAATCTGGATTCTCAAGCCGTTTTGGTTTTGGGGTGGTATGTATCACTTTGTGTTTGATTTCTTCGAGTAGTTGCACAAATTGTGGTTGCAATGCTGGATTTAACTTGAATGCTTTGCCGAATTTGCCAATAAAAATAGGGATTTCAAAGTGCTGAACCCATTTTTTGTGTTCGCGGGATATAGCTGCGTGGACGC
>JBEGTV010000100.1:0-7800 GCA_041179225.1 Deinococcota bacterium
GCGGCTGGTGTCTACTTACTCGGTAAAAAACCAAGTGTAACGGTCAGTACCACCATACAAGCCCCAATTGTGCCGCAAATCAGCAAATATGAACGTTTAGTCCAATGGCGAGCCGAAACTGCTGCAAAAGCCAATCTCCCAGAACCCGAAATTCTGCGTGGCGAACAACTCGAGCGTCTTGCCAAAATGACCCCAGAAAATGTAGATGCAATGTTTGGCGTTTTAGATGCAGCCCAAATTGAACGGTACGGAAAAACCCTACTGGCTGTTTTAAGCTGAGAGAATTGAGAAAAAGAGGAAAGAGGCGAAACTTTCCTCTTTCCTCTTTCCTCTTTTATCCTTATGCTCTTACCCATGAAGATTGAACGAGTAAATATGCTGGGCTTATCACTGGATTTAATCACGCTCGAGCAAACCCTCGAGTTACTAGGTACTTGGACAACTGACGCGACTTTGAGAAAAACCGTAGTCACATCCAACCCAGAATTTATTGTCCAGTGCCAAACAGATACAGTTTTTGCCTCCGATATTCACAAAGCTGATTTAATCACTGCTGACGGCATTGGCATGGTGCTGGCAGGTAAAAAATTTGGTTTGAAAGTCCCTCGAGCTACTGGGGTGGATATTGCTCGCGGTATCATGCAAAAACAAGGCTCGAGTCTACGGGTTTTTTTCTTAGGGGCAAAACCCGGTGTGGCACAACTTGCCGCCGAGACTTGTGCTGCACTTTACGGAATTCAAATTGCTGGGGTGCAAGATGGGTACTTTAAGACCGAACAAGAAGCCGAAATTGCCAAACGGATTCTCGAGTCGGACACGCATTTACTTTTAACAGGTTTAGGCGCAGGCAAACAAGAACATTTTAACGAACAACGTCTAGCCAGAGTTTCGATTGGTTGTGGTGGCACAATAGATGTGCTGGCTGGCGTTGCTCCACTTGCCCCACAATGGATTCGTGGCATTGGTTTTGAGTGGTTGTGGCGCATCGTCAAATTTAAGCGCTGGCAGCGTGGCATGAAACTGCTCGAGTTTGCGGGGCTTGTCATGACCCGAGCAAAATAAGCTATAATCAAAGGCGTGCATAAGTTCAAAGTTCTACCACTCGTCTCGAGTCATTGGGGCTTGGTTTTGTGCGCTCAGAATTTGATGGGGACAAATACCCACCCGATTTGTGAAGTCTTTTTTTACACCCCAATCACTTAAATCCTTCAAGAAAACCTAGGGCGCTTATCGGCTTAACGAATTTTTTCTAGGAGGTACGATCATGTTTGACACAAAACCCGAGCATCACTTTACTTTTGGACTTTGGACAGTAGGCAACATCGGACGTGACCCATTTGGTAATCCAACCCGTAACCCACTGACCGCGCCGTATATTGTCCATAAACTGGCAGAATTGGGCGCGTATGGTGTGAATTTACACGACAACGACTTAATCCCGATAGACGCAACCCAAGGCGAACGCGAACAAATTTTGCGTGATTTCAAAAAAGCCCTCGCCGATACAGGCATGAAAGTTCCGATGGCAACCACCAACTTGTTTTCCGACCCTGCTTTTAAGGACGGTGCATTTACCAATGCCAACGCCCAAATTCGTGGTTATGCGATCCAAAAAGCCATGAACAGCATGGATTTAGGCGCAGAACTCGGCGCAAAAACCTATGTCTTTTGGGGTGGACGTGAAGGCGCAGAAGTAGACGCTGGCGGCAATATGCTCAATGCCCTTAGTTACATGCGCGAAGCCATGAATTACTTAGCTGAGTACAGCGAAGATCAAGGCTACGGCTTTAAGTTTGCGCTCGAGCCAAAACCCAACGAACCACGCGGCGATATTTACTTTCCTGTGGTTGGTTCAGCACTGGCTTTTATTTACACCCTAGATAAACCAGAGTTGTTCGGCTTAAACCCAGAAGTCGCCCATGAAACAATGGCGGGCTTAAATTTTGTTCATGCTATTGCCCAAGCCATAGATGCAGGTAAGCTCTTTCATATTGACTTAAACGACCAGAAAATGGGGCGCTTTGACCAAGATTTGCGTTTTGGGGCAGAAAACATCAAACAAGCCTTCTTGCTGGTTAAACTGCTCGAGGACACAGGCTACACAGGCATGAAACACTTTGATGCCCATGCACTTCGCACCGAAGACGAAGCTGGGGTTTGGGCTTTTGCCAAAGGCTGCATGAGGAACTATTTAATCCTTGCTGAAAAAGCCAAACGCTTTAACGAAGATAAAGAAATTCAAGCCCTGCTCGAGCATTATCACTTCAAAGACCCAGCAGTCTCGAGCCTAACTGCTCAGTACAGCCCAAGCAATGCTACCGCCCTAAAAGCCCACAGCTTTGACCGAGTTGCATTGGGCGCACGTGGACCTGGACTAGAACTGATTGACCAATTGACGATGGAACTCTTGATGGGCATTCGCTAAACCAGAACCATCATGGGCATTCGCTAAACCAGAACCATCATGGGCATTTGCTAAACCAGAACCATCATGGGCATTCGCTAAACCAGCCACTCGAGTTATGGTTCTCATTTTTAGATGGGTACGATGGCTCGAGTTTTTTATGAAAATCTTGACACTTATGCGTGAACCTATCAATACCATCACCCACGGAATTGGTGCAATTATGGCACTCATTTTTACAGTTCTGATGCTGGTTTTATCAAACAACAACTGGATTAACTTGGTGTTTGGCTTAAGCATGATGATTTGTTACATTGCCAGTACCTTGCACCACGGGGTACGCTCGAGTGAAAAAATTGAAGAATGGCTGCGCCGCTTTGACCACAGCGCCATTTATGTACTGATTGCTGGAACATACACCCCAGTCTTGTGGCATGTTCTCGAGGGTGAGACCCGTTTTTACTGGCTACTCGGCGTTTGGGGTGTGGCTGTCTTTGGCGTGCTGATGAAATCGTTGACCAGACCACCCGAATGGTTTTCTATCCTGATTTACCTCGGCATGAGTTGGTTTGCGGTAATCTTGCTGCCCAAATTTATCTCTGGTTTACCATTGGCAGCACTGATCGCCTTGGTGATTGGTGGACTTTGCTACACCCTCGGTGTGCCATTTTATGCCCTAGGCAGACGAGTCCTCAAAAAAGGCTTATGGACATCCCATGAAATCTGGCATTTATTTGTACTGGCAGGTAGTATTAGCCATTTTGTTATGGCAATTAATCTTTAAGCTGAGGATGAGTACAATTACGCCCAGCGTTCTTAGCTGAATACATCGCCCGATCAGCAATTTCAAAGAGCTTATCTTGATGTGTCACAGAAACATCATCACACCAACCTAAACTAATCGTCACGCTTAAATCAGGGTGAATATCGGTCATGTCGGTACGGGCAACCACATCCCGAATTCGTTCGCACAAACGAAACACTGCTAAACCACCAATACCGGGCAGCACCAAAGCAAATTCTTCACCGCCAAAGCGAGCCACCAAATCATGACTTCGGCACTGCTCAGATAAAATTTTAGCAATTCGTTGCAAAACTAAATCGCCTGAAGCATGTAAATACTTATCATTGATTAACTTAAAATGATCTATATCGAGTAACACTAAACTCAGCTTAGAACGAGTTTCCTTAGCTTCTAAGAACACTCGAGCTACAAAGGTTTCCAAAGTGCGACGATTGGCAAGACCTGTCAAGGAATCCTCACTGGCTTGACGATCCAACTGCACATTTAAGCGAGTTAATTCCTCGGAACGCTGCTGATACCACATTGCTTCGCGGCGCACATTCTCACGCTCTATTTTAACCGCTAAAGCCTGAGATTGCCGTTCGGCACGCTCAGAACGCACCAACGAATCAAACTTATAAAACAATTCAAAGTGCTTTAACGCCAATTCAAATTCGGAACGAGCCTTAAAAACCTTATAGAACTCCTTATGAACATCGGATAAGTGCTTTTTGGCGGTATTGACCTCAAAATGTGTTTTGGCTTGATTCAAATGTTGTAAAGCTGCCTCGAACTGACGTTGCAAAGCAAAAACCCGTCCAAATTGCAATTCACATTCACCCAAAGACTCGAGCGACCCGAAACGCTTAGCATGAACCATACCTTGTTGTACCGAAACTTCAGCCGCCTCAAAATCCTCTAAACCACACATGATCTTCGATTGAATAATATAGCCTTCTGCCAAAGTCACCTGATCATCCGCCCGAATCAAAAAAGTCAAAGCCAACTCGAGATGACCCAAAGCCAGCCGGAAATCCTCTGTTTTGGTCGGTTCGTTCTTTTCTTCGATGATTGCACTGGCTAACGCCATCAATGCCCCACCCTCGGCTCGAGTTCGCCCCATTTCTCGAGCCAATACAATGGCTTGATTGGCATAATCAAAAGCAAAATTCCAATTCTTTAAGTGCCGATGCGTTTGACTCAAATAAATCAAACTGGCTAAACGCCCACCATCAATTCCATGTGTTCTAGCAATTTCTAAAGAGTCCTCAAATACGTTTAGAGCATCAGAAAAATCTCCAAGGTCTCGGTACACCACACCAATTTCAAGCTGACTCGCCAGAGCATTTGAAAAAGCTCCATGCAAAAAATAAGTATCGGAAGCTAAAAAAAAGTTTTTTAACGCATTTTTTACATCAGAGCTTCGAGCATGAACCTTGCCTATCATTCGTAAGCCAAACGCATGAACTCGAGGGTGATCAGTAATTGAAAACTTTAACAACTCCTCGCCGAGTTCGCGCTGTTCTTCTTTGGTAACTTCGGCAAATTCTATATACACTGTGCTGGAATGCAGACGAATATCCTCATCAGATGAAATTGCCTGAAAACGCTCTACGGCTCTTTGAACATTGGCTCTCATAATAGATAAAAAGGGCTTGGGAAACGCCCAAACCTAAAAAACCTTTTTCAAATTTAACAATCCGAACCACAATAATGCTTGGCTTTGGGTCTGACTGGTGCAGGTAGCGTTGGCAAAGGCAAATCCTTAATTACTTTCGGACTAGGCGCAACAGGCGCATCATCTCCACCAAATGCAAACACTGGTGAAGCTAATAAACAAAATAAACTGATTGGCAAAATCAACTTCCTGACCATTGTAAACCCCCGTTGAATGAAAGAGTATACGAAAATACTCTTACAAAACTCTTTTGTAAGAGTATTGTAAGAGTCGTAAAACATCGTTAAACAAACCAAACATGATTTTGAATCAGAACCTATACAACCATAAATTCAAGTACCTAAAGCGATAAGCCACCCTACCAACTTGACAGCCAACCACAAAACGCTATACTCGAGACGGGAAAGTACCAAGTAATGCACCCACAGAGAAGTGTTCCAATAGCTGAGAAGAACACTGGGAAAGCTACAAGGGAAAGTCACCCAAGCAAGGCGAGGAAAGAAAGTCGGGCGGTTACACGCCCGTACCGTTAGAATCCTCTGGGTGCGCCCAACACAGCGTATATGAGCGCTCGAGACAACTCGAGAAAAGCGGTGGTAACGCGGGACGGTGCAAATAAACACCTATCTCGTCCGCAGATTTTACGGACGAGGTGTTTATGTTTACAAAATTGCCCAATCTTGAAACCGCCCAAGCTCATGCCAAACAGAACAGTATTCGAGAACGTGTGATTTGTTACATCACAAGAGGACTCGAGCTACTGGTTTTTCTTCACGAAGCCAAGTACCCAACGGCTGGAATTCAAGTCCCAGCCGGCGGACTCGAGGCAGGGGAGAGCATCTTTGAAGCAGCGATCAGGGAAGCGTTTGAAGAAACGGGTTTAACCAATCTCGAGATAAAAACACACCTTGGTTCTGGAATTTTTGAAAGCGGCAAAAGACATGAAGTCTGGCATTTTGTCTGGTTCGAGACCCAAGAACCTCAAGATTCATGGGAACATTTTGCGGAAGAAAAATACACTTTTGACTGCCGATTTGAACCCTTCGAGAACGTGGTTTTGCATTACAACATGGATGCGATGTTGCCTGAATTGGCACAGCAGCTTGGACTCGAGATACAATTTCCACAACCAGAAAAACGCCCATGCGTGATTTGTTACATCACACGCGGCACTGAAATCTTGACTTTTACAGGACACCCAGACGGCGGCATGGGCGTACCTGCTGGTGGCATCGAAGACGGCGAAATGCCATTAGAAGCAGCAAGCCGTGAAATTCTCGAGGAGAGCGGGTTAAGTCTCGAGAACCCAATTTTCTTAGGGCGGCAAGAGTATTACTTTAAAGGGAATCACCCAGAAAATGGTGTGCTGCTCGAGTTTTACGAAGACAGATATTACTACCATTTTGAAGTAAATGAACCTCGAGATTCTTGGGACTGGGTTGTATCAGATGGTGTTGGCGATAAGGGCAAGGTGTTCAAGCATTCGTTTGTACCACTTTCAGAAGCAAAGATCGACTGGGAAATGGATGAGTTTATTTCACAGATTCAAAATTAACCGTAAAAATGCCCTGCCAAAACCTCAAGCCTCGAGCTTCAAAAGGAAATCTATGTTGAAACAGCCAAAAACTGAATACGAGATTTTCTTAACCAATCTAAAAAAACGTATTCAACTAACCCAAATTAAAGCAGCCCTTGCTGTCAGCCAAGAACTCATAATGCTTTATTGGAGCATTGGGCAAGATATTGTAACTGCCCAAAAACAATACACTTGGGGCGATAAGGTACTCGAGCAAATTGCTAGGGATTTGAAAGCAGCACTGCCTGGTGTTACTGGATTCTCGAGAACCAATTTATACCGAATTCGAGCTTTTTACTTAGCTTACTCGAGTCATTCTGAAATTGTCCCACCGCTTGTGGGACAAATACCGTGGGCGCATAACGTCGTCCTGTTCGAGAAAATCAAAGACCCTGACCAACGCCTTTGGTACGCTAATCAAACACTCGAGAATGGCTGGAGCAGGAGTATTCTCGAGTTACAAATTCAGTCTAAACTCTTTGAACGTTCGGGTAAAGCCATTAACAATTTTGCAGCGATACTACCACCGCTTCAATCTGACTTTGCACAGCAAATCCTCAAAGACCCATATAACTTTGATTTCTTAATGCTCGGAAAAGATGCTCATGAACGAGCGATAGAAGCAGGTTTACTCGAGTACCTGAAAAAATTTATGCTCGAGTTAGGCGTAGGTTTTGCTCTTGTCGGCAGTCAGTATCACCTCGAGATTGGTGGACAAGATTTTTATATTGATTTGCTGTTTTACCATCTTAAACTCCGTGCGTTTGTGGTGATAGAACTTAAAGCCCGTGATTTTGAACCCGCCGATGTTGGGCAAGTGCTGGCATATGTTGGCGCGGTGGATGATTTGCTCAGGCATCCGCAAGATGCACCAACCATTGGGTTAATCCTGTGCAAAGGCAAAAATGGCAACATTGCCGAATATGTTCTAAGAGGTGTAAGCGCACCGATTGGCGTTGCAGATTTTGTGACGGCATTACCAAAAGACCTAGAATCAGATTTACCAACCATTGCACAACTCGAAGCAGAATTGGCTAAGGTAAGCGATGAACCGACCCCGTAATGTTTAGCCAAAGCCCCAAGTCTCGAGAAAGGAGAAACCCATGACCGTAAGTATTGCCGAAGCCCAACAAAACCTAGAAGCTCTGATTATGAAAGCTGTAGAAGGCGAAAAAATTGTTGTGACAATAGAAAATCAGGCATTTGAAATTACCGCCACTAAGAAAAAAACCAGAGGTGGATGGGGCAGTCTGCCGGGCTGGAAAATGTCTGATGATTTTAACGCACCACTCGAGGAATTTAAGGAGTACATGGAATGAAATTACTTCTTGATACACATGGTCTGATTTGGTATCTCG
>JBEGTV010000101.1:0-7783 GCA_041179225.1 Deinococcota bacterium
AGCAACCAACGCAGTTTTGTCCCGCTAAAATATGGGTCGAGTAGCAAGCCAGTTTTTTGCCTGAATTTGTTTTCAAAACCTTGGGCTTTAAGTTCATCGCAATAAGCAGCAGTTCGGCGGTCTTGCCAAACAATCGCGTTGTGAATTGGTTTGCCTGTGGCACGTTCCCAAAGCACCGTGGTTTCACGCTGGTTGGTAATGCCAAGTGCCACGACTTCGCCCAGCACACCAGACAGTGCTTCCCGAGCAGTTTGTAATTGAGTGCTAAGAATCTCGTTGGCATCATGTTCGACCCAACCGGGTTGCGGATAAATCTGATGCAGTTCTTTTTGAGAACGGCTAACAATCCGACCATCTTCACTAAAAACGATGGCTCGAGACGAAGTAGTGCCTTGGTCAAGGGCAAGAATATGTTTCATGAGCGCTTATTCTAACCCATTCGCCAATCTTTAGCTTTTCGTTTGAATAATAATCCCAATCACCAGAATCACTAAGCCCATTGGAATGGTTGCCAGCGCAGCCTCACTTGGTTTAATTTCTGGTAATAAGCTCTTTTTTTGAACCAAACTACCCGCGCCAATGGCTAACATCAGAACACCACAAAGAATCGTAAGAATACCCATAAGCAAGATTTTAACTTCTGACAGTGAGTCAAAAATGGGATTGTGCAATTATTTAGTGGCTAAATTTGACAATTGTACGCCATTGGCGTAATTTATATTCATGCGGTTTGTCGAAACCCCACATTTTGTTCGTGAAATAGACCGTCTACTCAGCGATGAAGAATATCGAGCTTTACAAAACGCAATTCTCGAGAATACCCACATTGGTAATGTGATAGTTGGTACAGGTGGCGCTCGCAAAATGCGTTGGGCAAGAGGTAACAGTGGGAAGAGTGGCGGAATACGTGTTGTATATGTCGAAATTGGAGATACAATTTGGTTATTGCTTGCTTTTGCCAAGAATAGTGCTGCTACACTGAGTGATGCTGGTAAAAAAGAATTGAAGAAACTCATTGAGAGGTTAAAAAATGTCACGGAAAACAAAAGTAACTGAATTTGAAATTTTGCTCCTCGAGAGTGCGCGTCAGGCTGTTGCCATCGCAGAGGGAAACCTTGAGGGTAGAGTCACCGAACGGGCGTTGCCAGTGGCGGAAGCTCGAGCTAAATTGAATCTACCGAGAGCCGAATTTGCCCGATTACTTGGGGTTAGTCCTCGTACCATTGAAAACTGGGAGCAGAATCGTCGTCAACCAAGAGGAGCAGCCAAGGTCTTAATTGCTGTTGCTCTAAATAATCCAAAAGCCATTCTTAACGTCATCTAAATCTTATTTCTTTTTCTTTTCTTTGCTTAAACCAGCCAATTCGATGTACCCTTCGACTAAGCGCACAATCACAGGGTTGTGCGAATGCACCCCATGAACTTGGCTTGCATCTTCGGTTAAATGGGCAATCACCACCGCTTCGCCGTCCCTTGCGACCAAAAGCGGGCGTTGTCCTTCGGCGGCAATGGCGGGCATGTTTTCTAAACTCGAGGTGTGAACAGCCACGGCTCGAGCGGTTTTGGCAGCCAGTCGCGCTACAAGTTCAGGTTCTCCTGCGATGTGCAAAGTCTTACTCGAGTTGAGGACTATATCTTCGACCAGTGCAAGCGTAGCTGCTTCGCCTCGGAGCGGATAAACTGCTTCTGGGGCGGGTTCAGGGGCGAGTCTGGCAAGGCTGCGCTCGAGTCCTTCCAAACGCCCTTTGAATTCACGGTCGGCGCGGTTGATGTATTCACGGGCGGATAATGGTGCGTACTCGAGTGGTGAGACTTGGGTTCTGGTGGCGAGTCCTCGGGCTTCAAGTCGCTCCAAGGTTTCATAGACTTTTGGGCGTGGGATGTGGCTATGCCGCGCTATTTTGGCGGGTTGGGCGCGTCCGAGCGAAAGCAGTGCAGTGTAGGCTCGAGCTTCGTATTCGGTTAGTCCGAGGGCTTGGAGGTAATGATGGGCTTCCATGTGCTGTTATGTTACTCGAGACGTGACAAGACTTGCAAGGGCAAGAACACGATACGTTTGACATATATATGTTGTATCTGATATATATATGTTTACAATCTTACAACAGGAGTACATATGAATTACTTACCCGTCCTTAACCGCCATGACTTTGAACACGCCCTGAGTCAACTTGAGAGTGGGGCTATGGCGCTTGCCCTAATAGACCTAGACCATTTCAAAGAAATCAACGACACCCTCGGACACGCCACAGGCGACACGGTACTGCGAAGTTTAGAGCGCACCTTAAGCGGCAGCCTTCCCGAAACCGCGATAGTCGGACGAATCGGCGGGGACGAATACGCCGCCGCCATCCCAGATACTACCGCCGAAAGCGCCCTGATTCTGCTCGAGGAAATCCGCAGCCATTTCTCGAGCCACAACATCAGTCCAGAAATCCCCAGAAAAATACAGCTTTCTGTGGGCATTGCTGCTAAGCCACCCCATGCCAAAACCATTGCGGATTTAATGCGCTGTGCTGATGAAGCCATGTACCGAGCTAAACGCGAAGGGCGCGGGCGTGTTGCGATTTACGTTGAAGATAAAATGACCTTAAAAAGTAATTTCTATCCAAAAGCCCAACTCGAGCGACTAGGTAAATTGAGCAGTGCCACAGGGCGCACCGAAGCCAGTTTGCTACGCGAAGCCCTAGAAGAACTTTTGGTCAAGTACAAGGATGAACTATGAGTTTTTGGGACTCTCTCAAGTTACCTTGGCAAGAAGCCTTTGCCCAAGCATGGGAAGCGTACTGTGCGGGTTCGCTGCCAATCGGTGCAGTCATCACTCGAGAAGGAGAAACCATTGCTCGAGGGCGAAACCGAATCAGCGAATCCTACGGCATCAACAAGTACATTGCTGGAAATTCTTTGGCTCATGCTGAACTGAATGCCTTACTGCAATTAAAAGACGACTTGGACGGGCTAGATGTTCATTTGTACACGACCCTCGAGCCTTGTCCGTTATGCGCTGGAGCAATTCGCATGATGCACCTTCAAAACGTGCATTATGCGGCTCAAGCACAATCTTCTGGTGCAACAGACTTACTGCAAAACCATCCGTATATGTCCCGAGGAGTTACGGTTCGACATGCAAAAATTGAACTTCTCGAGCATATTTCCGTGGCACTTTTGCTTCATTCGTATCTTGAAAATAATTACGGCTTAAGTGCCGTCAGCAGTCACGAAAAAATTTTTCCAAAAGCTGCGGCTCTGGCGATGACTTGCTTTGATTCAGGTGTTATCAGGCGTTGGCGCAATGCACAAATCGGCATTGCCGAGGTTATGAATCAACTTGCAGCTACACTCGAGCCAAAGCGCGTATACTAACGCCATGACCAGAGAACCACCCGTTAAAACCCTAACAACCTTCGAGCAATTCTTAGCCTTTGAAACACAAAGTCAAGAACGCCATGAGTTTGTAGATGGTAGTCTGTTTGTCATGGCGGGCGGAACGGACAGACACAATTTAATGGCAGTTATTCTGACCGCTTTGTTGTTTAGTAAAGCCTTTCCAAAAGGTTGTTACGCCCAGTCCAATGATGTATTGGTACGAACTCCAAACGGCAGAGGCTACTACCCAGATTGTTTTGTGTATTGTGATAGGTCGTTAGATGCACCTCGAGTGAAGCATCGTCCAACCATTATTGTCGAAGTGTTGTCGAGCAGCACCGAAGCCATAGACCGTGGCGAAAAATGGCAAGCCTATCAGCAAATCCCTAGTTTAGAACAATACATACTTTTATCCCAAGACAAACCAATTGCCGAAGTTTTTTCTAAAGATGGTTCTGAATGGCGTTACAAAAAACTCGAGGGGGACACAATTCTACATTTTCCCAGTCTCGAATTTGAAATGATTTTATCTACGCTTTACGCACAGTTACCGCCACTCGAGTAAGTCAAAAATTCAATTGCAATCCTGTTCGAGATGACTTGCTCAAATTATAGCCTCGAGGAACCTCAACATCGAGCAGTCTGGAGCTTTCACCCCAAAATTTGGACTGACTCCATTTATTTTACTATCGTCCAGACAACCCAATACGAAACCTTGATACCTCGAGTGTTAGAATCGAATTGGTTAAGTATTTTGAACCGTTTCTAACAGGAGGCTTATTATGAAAGTTGGTATTAACGGATTTGGTCGTATTGGTCGTCAGGTGTTTCGTTTGCTCCAAGAAGCTGGTATCGAAGTTGCGGCTGTCAATGATTTGACAGACAACGCTGAATTGGCTCATTTGCTCAAATACGATAGCAATTATGGTCGTTACCCCGGGGTTATCTCGAGTGACACCGAAAACATTATTGTAGATGGTCATAAAACCCGAGTCTTTGCCGAAAAAGACCCAAGCAAGCTGCCTTGGGGAGAGTATGGTGCAGACATTGTGATTGAGTCCACGGGGCGTTTTACAACTTCGGCGGCGGCAAGCGCTCACATTACTGGTGGAGCTAAGAAAGTGATTATCTCCGCCCCAGCTAAAGATGCCACGCCAACCTTTGTGATGGGAGTCAACGAAAATACCTATGACCCAGCTAACCATCATGTGGTCAGTAACGCCAGTTGCACCACCAACGGACTTGCCCCTGTTGCCAAAGTGCTAAATGATTTATTTGGCATTGATAAGGGCATCCTAACCACGGTTCATGCTTATACTGCCAGCCAGAGCTTGGTGGATGGTCCTCGCGGCGACCCACGCGATAACCGTGCGGCTGCCATGAACATTGTGCCAAGTAGCACCGGTGCAGCTAAAGCAGTTGGTTTGGTAATTCCAGAACTTCAAGGTAAATTCACGGGTATTGCTTTCCGCGTTCCAACCAGCACAGTCAGCGTGGTGGATTTTACCGCTTTACTAAATAAAACTGTGACCGTTGCAGAAATTAATGCTGCCATGAAAGCAGCCGCCGAAGGCGAACTTAAAGGCATACTTGAGTACACCGAAGAACCGTTGGTTAGCATTGACTTAAAAGGCAATCCAAACTCGAGTATTTTCAGTGCAATGGAAACCCTTGTTTTGGGTGGTAATTTTGTCAAGGTTGTCTCTTGGTACGATAACGAATGGGGTTACAGCAACCGCGTTGTCGACCTTGTTAAGCATATTGCAAAAAGTCTTTAATAAGCTGTGAGTCATGAGCTATGGACTGTGAGAAAACCTCATAGCCCATAGCTCATGACTCATCGCCCCAAGGAGCAAAAAATGAAAATCCTAAATTCTTTAGAAGTGGCTGGTAAACGCATTTTGGTACGGGTAGATTACAATGTGCCAGTTGATAATGGTGTGGTTTCCGATGACACACGAATCACGGCGAGTCTCGAGACCATAAACTTGTTGTTAAGCCGTGGCGCAGCCGTTATTTTAATGTCGCATTTTGGTCGTCCTAAAGGTGTGGACGATAAATACCGCCTTGCACCTGTTGTGCCAGTTCTCGAGAAGGCATTAGGCAAGAGTGTCTTGTATATTCAGTCAACACCTGCCAGCCCCGAGACCGCCCAAGCCTTGAATGGCTTACAAGCTGGACAAGTGGCACTGCTCGAGAATGTGCGTTTTGAAGCTGGCGAAGAAAAAAACGATGCGACGTTGAACACTGCTCTGGCGGCACTTGGGGATGGCTTTGTGTTGGATGCGTTCGGTAGCGCTCATCGGGCGCATTCAAGTGTTTCTGGTGTGGCTGGGTTATTGCCTCATGCGGCGGGTTTACTGCTTGAGAAGGAAATGGTGCAATTAACCAAATTACTCGAGCATCCAGTTTCGCCTTATATGGTGATTATTGGTGGGGCAAAAGTTTCGGATAAACTCAAAGTGATCGAGAATCTGCTGCCTAAAGTAGATAAAATGCTGATTGGTGGCGGTATGGCATACACTTTTGTCAAAGCCATGGGTGGGAAAATCGGTCAGAGCATCCATGAAGATGATTTCTTGGAGACTGCTAAGCGCTTACTCGAGCAATTTGGAACAAAAATAATTCTCCCGACCGATACATTAGCGGGCGATAAATTTGCGGCTGATGCCAAAACACAAGTTTTTGCAACCAATGCCATTCCAAACGATTGGGAAGGTATGGACATTGGACCTGAATCCCAAAAAATCTTTGCGGCGGCATTAGAGAACGCTCGAACGGTTTTTTGGAACGGACCAATGGGGGTCTTTGAATTCCCAGCTTTTGCCAGTGGTACAAACGCGGTAGCCGCAGCCTTAGCTAAAATCCAGAATGCTTTTACTGTGGTGGGTGGCGGCGATTCTGTAGCTGCAATTAACGAAACGGGTTACGCCAATAAAATAGATCATATTTCCACGGGTGGCGGCGCGAGCCTCGAGTTGCTCGAGGGGAAAACCCTGCCTGGTGTGGCTGCACTTGGGTAAAAAGTGTCAAAAAGAAGCCCTACTTTTGGGCTTCTTTTTTTTATCGGTTTTTCAGGTAGAATGACGTGTTATGAAAGAAATTATATCTGACGCGAAAACCCGCATGAGCAAAGCCATCGAAGCCTTAGAGCATCACCTGAGTGTGCTTCGTACAGGACGAGCCAACCCCGGAATGCTGCAAAAAGTAACGATGGATTATTACGGCTCGGAAATGCCAATTAACCAAATGGCAAATATCACTGTGCCGGACTCGAGAACGCTGGTGGTTACGCCATTTGACCGTGGCAGCTTAAGTGGTATCGAAAAAGCCATCCGCGATTCTGACCTTGGTTTGAACCCAGCCAATAAAGGCGATGCGCTTTATATTACGATTCCAGCCTTAACCGAAGAGCGTCGCAAAGACTTGGTAAAAACTGCCCATAAGTACGCCGAAGAAGCCAAAGTTGCGATTCGTAACGTCCGCCAAGATGCCAATAAAGCGGTCAAGCAACTTGAAAAAGACAAACTCGCTAGTCAAGATGATGTCAAACGCGGCGAAGCTGATGTGCAAAAAATTACTGATGAACACATTGGCAAAGTCGAAAAGGTACTCGAGCAAAAACAATCCGATATTTTAGGTAGTTAAACATAAAAGCGAAGATGTAATTCTTCGCTTTTTTAGTAATTCGCAGTTCTGTTAAAACTAAAAATAATGCAGCAAATTCCGTACAACACACAACACTGGCTCGAGGGGTGGGATGAAACCTCGGGAATTGTTTCAATAGAGGCTACTCCCAGTGGCTTGGTGCAAGTTTGGCGACGGGTGCATGGACAACTCTTGCTCGAGACAGACCGATTTTCACCTTGGGTTTATGCAAAAAAACCAGAGCCAAACTGGGAAAAACAGGGTTTGCAGATTCTTTTATTACCGGGGTCTGGCACATACAAATTCTTAGTCTCGAGTGAAAACTGGCTCAAAACCCGTCGGGTGCTTGGGTTGACCAGAGAACACCCTAATTTTTACGCAGTTGGCTTGAATGAGCAGTATTTAATGGCTTCAGGGCGTACTTATTTTAAGGGACTCGAGTTTAATGAACTTAAACGTTTGCAATTTGACCTCGAGACCACGGCGCTAAAACCCGAAGAAGGACAGGTTTTTTTGATTGCAGTGCGTGACTCGAGCGGTTTTGAAGTGCTGCTTGAGGGAAACGAAGCCGACTTAATTACAGATTTAGTCTCGGTGATTCGGGAACGCGACCCAGATATTCTCGAGAATCACAATATGAATGGCTTTGACTTGCCTTTTCTTGAGTCTCGAGCGGCAGTGCATGGGATTGCTTTAACCCTTGGACGCACTAAGCAAGTGCTGCGGCGCGAAGGCGAGCGATACAGTGTGGCAGGGCGTGAAATCATTG
>JBEGTV010000102.1:0-7757 GCA_041179225.1 Deinococcota bacterium
CAAGGTACGGGTTGGTTGAATCATTTGCCACAACCATCCGAATATAGTAATTGACTCCCAAAAAATCGGTTGGGGTAGCAATAATTTCCATGTCACCAGACTCAATTTTTGGGGCAAAATCACCGTACAGTTCAAGCATATCGGCGGGGTAACTTTGCCGATAAAGTGGGTCTAAAAACCAGCGATTGGAAAAACCATCATAGCGTTTAGCCGCCAGAATATCGGCTTCAGATTCGGAGGCTGGATGCACCGTCCAGAGGTTTAAGGCAGCCCCGACTTTGGCTTGGCTCGAGGCGCTGCGAATGGCTGGGATTGCCAGTCCATGCGATAATAACAAATGATGCGCCACTTGTAGCGCCAAAGCTGGGTCTTTTTTGCCGGGCGCGAACATACCGATTTGATGCCCTAAAAAAGCTGTACACCAAGGTTCGTTATGGGTAAACCAGTTTTTAACTCGGTCTCCTAAATGGGTTGCCATGACTTGGGCATACTCAGCAAAAGCAAAAGCCGTGTCTCGAGCGCCCCAACCGCCTTTATCCTCTAAGGCTTGCGGTAAATCCCAATGGTATAAGGTCAGCCACGGCTCAATCCCACGTTCAAGCAAAGAATCTACCAGTCTCGAGTAAAAATCTATGCCAACTTGATTGATTCGCCCTCTGCCTTCGGGCAGTACCCGAGACCAACTGGTACTGAACCTGTACGCATTAAAATTAAGTTGTTGCATCAGGTCAGTGTCTTCGAGATAACGGTGATAATGGTCGCAAGCCACATCGCCAGTATCGCCATTTTTAGTACGACCTGCTGAGTGGGCAAAGGTATCCCAGATGCTTGGGCTGCGTCCGTCAAGATTGGCTGCGCCTTCGATTTGGTAACTCGAGGTGGCTGCGCCAAACAAAAAGTGATTTGGAAATTGTGAACGATGTAAACCCATAATTTTTCCTTTCGTTAATGATGTTTAGCTTCTGGCTATTCAGGTGCTAAAAGCTGATTTTTGAGTATTTTTAGAGATGCTTTGTATATCCAACAACCTACTGATAGGTTATTTAGTTCACCGAGCAAAACGAGAATACTCGCACATCTTCTTTTGCCCTTTGCCTTTTGCCTTTCGCCTACTTAACCAGCGCATCAAGTAAGTCTTTACGCCAACGTTTCATTAAATTGTCGTAGACCCCAAAACCAGAAGCAAATTCCCAGTAACCCCAACTTGCACCAGAGGCTTCGATGGTTTCTCGAGTAAACTTGGTCCAGCGCAGCCGCGAGGCAGCATCGGCTTTGTTGTATGCGCCAAATTCACCCATAAAAAGTGGCTTTCCAAGACTCTGGGCATAATCCACCCCAAGTTTAATGTGCTGAATCACATTGGCTTGCTCGTCGGGTGTGCCTTTCCAGAGTGTTCCAAGATGCTTATAGCCATCTGCCCACCATTCTGCCCCTTGGTGGGTAAATGGAAACGGATTGTAATTATGAAAAGTCACAATCAGGTTTGGGTCTTGAGGCAGCACCAATTCTTTTAAGCGGTCAGCATTATTCCAACCATTGCCGCCAACAATCACGGCTCGAGTTGGATTGGTTTGGCGAATTACCGCCAAGACTTTGGCAAAATAATCATTCCAGTACGGCTCAATTTTCTCGTGTGGTTCGTTACAAGGCTCAAAAATAACTGTGTCTGGTTGATTTTTGTAGCGCATTGCAATTTGTTGCCAAATGCCAAGCCAGCGCTCCAAATGCTCAACCGGTTTTTGCATCAAGCCGTCATAATGGTGTAAATCAATGATAATACTTAAACCACGTTTTTTAGCATTTTGAATAGCCCAGTCAACCCGCAAGAGTAATTCACGCTTGAGTGTATACGGCGCGGTTTCGGCTGCGTAAGCACTGAATTTAACAGGTAAACGAATAGCAGTAAAGCCACCTTGTTTAACCAAATCAAAGAACCGCTCCTCGAGTTTTACGCCCCATGCGCCCTCGGACGGGGCTTCTAAGGCATTGCCGAAATTCATGGTACGGGCAAGGGTTTTATTGACCGCAAAAATATCTCGAGGGCTGTTTTGGGCTTGGGTCATGGTGATTCCTATCAGTGCAACAAGCACTCCAATACTGTATTTCAGCACTCCAATAATGTATTTCATTTGTCTAACCCCGGCATGGTGATGGCTCGAATAAAAGGACGTTGGGCGATTAAAAATAAGACCATCGGCACAACTGTGGCAATCACGGCGGCTGCCGAAATTAAGTGCGGGGTACTGCTGCCGTAACTTGAGCTAAACATCCGCATCAAGACCGACACGGGCATCAAATCGGTTTTACCTGCCAAGTACAAAGTTGGGTAGAAAAAATCGTTCCAGACAAAAATAAAATGTAAAATTGCAACAGCAATTAAAGCTGGGCGGATGAGTGGCAGTAAAATAAACCAAAGAATTTGCAGTGGGTTTGCACCGTCTACTTTGGCAGCTTCATCAAATTCTTTGGGAATGGCTAAGAAGAATTGGCGCAGTAAGAAAATACTATAAGCACTGCCAAAAAACGATGGCACAATCAAAGGCAACCATGTCCCGACCCAACCAATCTTAAAAAAAAGAATATATTGCGGCACAAACAAGACAACTGTCGGTAACATCAACGTGACCGTCACTAGACCCAGTAAAAAGTCTTTGTAGGGCATATTAAAGCGTGCCAAACCATACGCCGTAAAGGTGGAACTGATTAACACCCCCAAGGTACTTAAACCCGCAATAATAAATGTGTTGCTTAAACCACGCACAAAGCCACCGGGCAAACGATCCCAGGCTTCCGCATAATTGGAAAAACGTGGGCTAAAAGTCCAGAGCCGCTCTAAAGCACGGTAAGAGCCTTCGTAAGTAATAGGGGTATTTGGATTTTTAGGGTCAATAAAAACACTGCTGGTACGCCCCGGCTCGAGCAGCGCAAGTTGCTGAGTTGAGCCATTGATAGGCACGTTATAGATTTTTAATTCTTGGTTCTGATAGTTAAAAATCTGTCCCACATACGGACCAAAAGGCTGTCCGGGTTCTCGAGAAGCTGCGCCTAGACTGGCGTTCAGTTGTTCATAAAATGGGGTTAAAAAAACCCAAGCTGTCCAAGCAATCAGGGCAGTCACCAGAATCGAAACAATTCTCGAGCGCCAAATCCTTTGATTTTGACGTTGTACCGTTTGGGTTCTCACTTTTGGGATAACTAAGCTCATTTTCGTTCCTCTCCGGCGTAAAACACAAATCGTTTACCCAGAGCAAACAAGACTTGGGTAATCAGCAGTGTAATCAGTAACATTGCCCATGACATTGCCGAGGCATAACCCATGTTGCGGTAAGTAATGGCTTCCTTAAAAATTTTAAGCATCAAGAACATTCCCGCGTCGTTTGGTCCGCCTTGTCCATTAAAAAGTAAAAAACTGACTACAAAATACTGAAATCCACCAATAATTGAGGTGATGACATTAAAAAACAAAACCGATGACATCAGTGGAATGGTAATTCTAAAAAACATCGTGATTGAACTTGCGCCGTCTATTGTAGCGGCTTCATATAATTCTTTAGGGGCATTTTTTAGGGCGGCAATCAATTGTAAAATGGTGTTGCCAATGCTCCATAAACCAATAATCGCAATGGCTGGCATGACCCAAGCGGCTTCGGTCAACCAAGCTGGCGGGGTAATTCCAAAGCCTTGCAAAAAGCGATTGACTGTCCCTGTGGGCGAAAGCGTTCCAGCCCAAATTAAACCAGTGACCACGCCCGGTATCAGGTTTGGTAAAAAAAACAGCGTAATAAAAAAACCTTTAAGCCAAAGTGGTTTGGCATTTAAGAACAGTGCTAAAACCAGTGGGCTAAGAATTAAAAGTGGTACAACAATTAAAATATATTTGAGGGTGTTCATAAACGCACTTTGCGTTTGAGGGTCTTGAACCATCGAAACCCAGTTTTTAAGACCAACAAATCGTGTTGGTTCATCGGTCACCAAATTATAATCGGTGAATGCCAAAACCAAAGATACAAGCATTGGGAAAGCCGTAAATAATAACAAGCCAAGCAGCCAAGGCGCTAAAAAAAACCAACCCCAACGCTGTTCGACCCGCTCTAAACTTAAGAATTTCTTTTTATTGTCTAAAAGCATACATATCCTGTCTTGAACTGACCTCCGCGCTTTGAGGGCGCGGAGGCGGAGGAGGAGCGAAGAAGGTTTTATTTCTTTTCGTCAAAAGCGCGTTGGATTTCTTTTTGGGTATTGCTGACTTCTTGGCTGATATTCAGAGTTGGTTGGGTCAGGACTTTGGTAGCAAGTTTAGCGAAGATGTCATCCACTTTGGTAAAGTTTGGGTAGAATTGTTCGTGGCTTGGGGTGTCGGTGTACTTAAGCATTTCTTTGACAACACTCCAATTGATTTTGACAGGTGCATACTTTTTGTTGACTGCCGCAATGTAATCATCTTGCAAGTCTTCGTCGGCTGGGAAAGCACCATATGTAACCAAAAGGTCTTTTTGGTTCATGATCCACCACATTGCTTGGAAGGCTTCCTCTTTGACTTTACTGCCTTTCATGATGCGGAAGGTATCAGCGTGCAGTTTCGCAACGGTTTTACCTTTGTAACTTGGCATGACAGCCACGCCCCAATCTTTGACTTTGCCAGTTCCAGCAGGGTCTAAGCAGCAGGTGTACCACAAGTGTGTCCATGCCATTGCCACATTTCCAGAGTTAAAAACATTGCCACGTCCGAGTAAATCGGTATCCATGGCGGCTTGGCTTGGCATAAATTTATCTTTCCAGATGCCATTGTGGTAGTAACGAATCGCATTAACCCATTCTGGGTCTATTACAGCTTTGCCATTTTGAAAAACATTGGCTGGCTTAAATGTTGTACCCATCGAGGTAATACTTAAGTTCCATTGGTTGATAAAACCATACGTCTCGATGCTTTTGGAGTCAAAATTCGCAGATGCTGCATTATTGCCTTTGTTGTCAAAGGTCAGTTCCATACCTAAACGACGAACTTCATTCCAGTCCCAAGTCCGACCACGGTATTTTTCGCCAACTTTAGTCGGTAGGTCTGGTAATTTAGATTCTTTGAAAAGCGCTTTGTTGTAAAAGAAGAAGCTTGGGTAAACAGCGTAAGGCAGACCTTCGCCGCCCTGTGATTCTTTGTAGAACTTTAAGAGTCCGTCGTCAATACCCTTAAGGTCTGGTTTGAACTTAGCGACCAATGGATCCATGTCAATAAATTGACCTTTGAACCAGTTTGCGCCTTGTGTACCAACGGGACCGACAATATCTGGTGCATTGCCAGCCGCAATTCGAGCCGAAAGATTATCTCGAGCCGAGTTGTACTCGACAACCTCGAGAATCAATTCGATTTTATCTTGGGCTTTGTTGTAGCGTGCTACAGCCGCTTTCTCGGCTTCGATCTGGTCGGGTTGTCCACCCGTTCCCACGCCCACGAACCAAGTGACTTTGGTACGACTGCCTTGTGCTGAAGCAAACATTGCTCCGAGCGCCAATGCACCTAAACCGAATGCCGTCAACAGCTTCTTGTTCATATACACTCCTCGTTTTTCAAGAAAACAAGACCCATTACTCGAGATGCTTGATTTCTCTACACCGTTTATTTTTTTGTTTACTAAAATCGGTAAACAGATAGTAGCGCAGACTGCATCTGATGTCAAGAGGGTCTATAAAAATAAAAAAACATTGTTTCAAACAATGTTTTTTTATGGTTTAGATTTTAATAAACATGTCAAAGTAGCAGTTGCAATTTAATTTTTAACCTGACTGCTTGCTCGGACTACCAAATGGACTGGATTCACCACCTGACTTTCGTCTTTCTCAAGCAGCATCTCCACAGCTTTACGTCCCAAGGCTTCTTTATCCACATGAATCGTGGATAAGGCAGGACTCGAGTGCTGAGCGAGGTCAATGTCATCAAAGCCAACAATTGCCAAGTCTTCAGGGACACGCAGACCGATTTCTTGGCAGTAGCGCAAAACATCTAAAGCACAGAGGTCATTCCAGCAAAAAATCGCATCTACAGGCTGATTTAGGCTCAGTAATTGCTTCATTGCAGTACGAACCCCATCAGGTTGGGACAGATAATCACACTGCACCTCGAGGTCTGGGTCGGCGGGAACTTGCGCCTCAAATAAGGCTTGGCGAAAGCCTCTGGCACGCTGAACAATCGAGTGGTGCGGTGGACCATCTAAAAAAGCAATCCGTTTGCGTCCTTGCTCGAGTAAGTGCCGAACCGCTTGTTTTGCGCCATCTTGGTTATCCATGTTGACCGAAGCAAAACCAGCCACAGAATGGTCTACCAAAACCATTGGCAAGTTCAGATGGGCAATCTTCTCGAGCAGTTTGGCTTCAATAAAATTAGCCAGAATTAAGCCATCTGATTCATGACGGCGAATAATATCCAAAGCCCGGTCGTGAGGTCTTAGGGTCGCGTAGGACAAGGCAATTTCTTGTTCACGACAAGCATCTTCTGCCCCGTGCAGCACTACGCCGTAAAACGGGTTGGCAGGTAATTCGGTTAAACGAGTGGTGATAAAGGTGATGCGCCGAATTTTGGCTTGGCGCAAATTTCCAGTGTCATAGCCAAGTTTTTTAGCAGCCGATAAGACTTGCTGACGGGTTTCTTCGGATAAACCATCCTGATTTTTAAGCGCCCTCGAGACTGTCCCGATAGAAACTCCTGAAGCACTAGCGACTTCCCTGATGGTGACTTTGGCGCGTGTTAGATGTGTTTGAGAGAATACCGATTGAGTCATGGCTACCTTTTTGAGTGATACAGCACTTGTCTTTATGGTCAATACAGCACTTGTCTTTATGGTCAATACAGCACTTGGTTTGCAAATATAGCACAACCATGCTAATTTGAGCAAACATTTTTAGTAAACAAAGGGGTTGTTATGTCCATATCGCAGCTAAAATTGCGTCAGCAACAGATTCTTAATCATGGTTGGTTTTTCAAAGAACGTCAAATAAATCTCAGTCTCGAGGCTGACTTTGCGACACCACAAGGCTGGTATAGTTGCCGCATACCCAGTAGCACTTACCAGAATTTACTCGGGCAGCAACTTATTCCAGACCCGTACTACGACCAGAACGAAAAACTGGTGCAGTGGGTAGGTGAGCGCGATTGGTTGTACCGTCTCGAGTTTAATGCCGAGCAGAACTACGAATACTCGGAGTTGTGTTTTGATGGCTTGGATACCTTTGCCAGTGTTTACCTAAACGGAGAACTCATTTTAGAAAGCCAAAATATGTTCCTTGGGCAGCGCATACCTGTGCAACTACAAGCCAAAAACACCCTCGAGATTCATTTTAAGAGCGCATGGTTTGAAGGCTTAAAGCGAATGGAAGCAAACGGTGGTGCAAAACCCTTGTGGAACGGCGATGCCAGCCGCGTCCATGTTCGCAAAGCCCAGTACCATTACAGTTGGGATTGGGGTCCAAAACTGCTTGATAGTGGCATTTGGCAAGAAATCCGACTTGAGCAGTTCAATGCCCGAATTGCCGACCTGACTTTGCAAAGCAAACTCGAGCCAAATTTTGAAATTAGCAGCTTGGATATTTTGTTGCAATTGAACGGGCAATTTGAAACAGCCGAAGTGATACTGACCCTTTGTGACCCCAACGGCATAGCCCTCGAGAAAACGCGGTTGCCAGCCACAGCCGCACTTAAACACCAATTTATGGTTTTACAACCCAAACTTTGGTATCCGCATACCCTTGGTTCTCAGCCGCTTTACTGC
>JBEGTV010000103.1:0-7755 GCA_041179225.1 Deinococcota bacterium
CTATAAACTGCGAAGCATTCATTGAGCCTAGAAGCTGTCCAATCCTCGAGTTGAGTGGGAATATGTGGCTCGAGTCGTTTCCATAGGGTATCAGCAAGGGCAATATCGTCGAATTTCACGCGGTCATTGTTGCGAACTCCAAGCATTTGTGTTGCTCCAGAGGTAACATTAACAGTAGCAGTGGAAAAACCAATTTGCTCGGCGCGTTGGATCATGTTTTCGCTTTCGCCTCGAGTAAAGAAGTGTTTAATCGTGAATGCGCCGTCTTTAATACTGATTTTTTGCATGTTGTTTCTCCTTTCTGGTGCTTTGACGCTGTAATACTCGGCGGGGCGAAATCCCTGTCCCGTCTCGAGAATGCCAGTCGGTTCAAGTTGTCCTGTACTTAAAATTTTGCGTCTGAATGCGTCTTTATTAAGGGGTTTTCCCAGTATCGTTTCGTGAACATCTTGGAGTTCGCGTAAAGTAAATTTTTTTGGCAGTAAACTTGTGCCGATAGCCGCGTACTCGAGTTTGCCTTGAATACGTTTTAAGGCGGTCTCGAGGATACTGTTGTGGTCAAAGGCGAGTTGTACGCTGCCCACGTTTTGGGTTTGGATGTTCTCGAGTTGAACGTTTGGGACTAGGGCGTAATAGGCAACACTGATGATTCGCATTCGTGGGTCGCGGTTTGGGTTTCCGAAAGTAAATAGTTGCTCGAGGTAGACGTTTTCTAGGTTGGCTTTGCTTTTGAGGACTCGAGCGGCTGCGCTATCTAGGCTTTCAAGAATACCGACAAATCCTCCAGGTAGGGCAGCGTAGCCAAGAAATGGGTGTTCGTTTCGTTTGACAGTCACAACCTCGAGTTGTTTGTTTTTAACGGTTAAAATGGCAATGTCTACGGTGACACTAGGGCGGTCAAATTCGCTTGGGTTGTACTGCTCGAGAAAAATGGTTTCTTCGGTTTTTTTCATACTGCCCCTTAACTGCATTTAGCATATATGCAATTTGTAGTTAAGTCAATTGTCCAAATGGCGTACTTAAACAAACCCATTCTGGCTTTGTAGTAAAGTTGTTAAATGATTAAGTTCTTTGCACCACTTTTTTTTGAAAATAAAATCTCGCTTTCTGTTTATGCCAGTAAACTTGAAACCAACGGCGCAAAACTCGAGGCGTATTTTGCTCATGTTGGCGACATACCAACTTCACGGCGGGTACTGCGTCATATCGTGGCGATTGAACGTTGGGGGTTGAGCCGTTTAAGAATGCTTTTGGGCGAAAAACCTGTGCAGTTAGACTCGAGTAAAGCCTATTATCCTGCCGAAACCACTGCGTGGAGTGTGTTGCTGACCGATTTTAAGGATGTGCGACGTGAACTCGTGGCATTAACCCCATTTCTCGAGTCGGCTAAGGGCAAAGTGGCGCATAACATGATGGGTGATTTAAGCCCTCGAGCGTGGCTAAAATACTTGGATTTTCATGCCAATGCCGAAAGTTCACGGGTTCGGGTTAAAAAATAGTGCTGCTCACCCCTTTTTTAGAAGGTCATATCCGCGCTTTGGCTCGAGCCATTACCTTAGTCGAGTCGGCTGACCCAGATGGTTTTGAATTACTATCCAATCTTCGCGTGCATCGTCAAAATTCGTCCACCTTGGTTATTGGTATGACCGGAGCGCCAGGGGCAGGCAAAAGCACTTTAACTGATGCACTCATAACGGCTTGTCGAGCCACTGGTTCTCGAGTCGCAGTGCTGTGCATTGACCCGAGCAGCCCGTTTAGTGGCGGCGCAATTCTGGGTGATAGAATCCGTATGGGACGGCATTACCAAGATACTGGGGTCTTTGTTCGGAGCATGGCAAGTCGTGGGACACTGGGCGGTTTAGCCAAAACCACAGTCAGTGTTCTGGCACTGCTCGAGGCATTTGGTTTTGATTATGTCTTCCTCGAGACGGTGGGTGTGGGGCAGTCGGAAGTGGACATTGCCAGTGTTGCGGACCATACAGTCTTGGTTCTGACCCCAGCCGGTGGCGACGCAGTTCAGGCGTTCAAAGCAGGGATTATGGAAATTGCCGATGTCTTTGTGGTCAATAAAGCCGATTTACCGGGCGCGGAACGTTTAATGCGAGAAATTCGAGCCGCCCAAGAACTCGGGGCGCATGACGAGAACACTTGGTTTGCCCCGATTCTGCAAACCATTGGCAGTGAACAAAAAGGCATCCCTGAATTGCTTGGAGCAATCCAAACCCACCGAGAACATCTTGGTGTAGAAGGCTTGCGTCTGCGTCGGCTCGAGCGAGCAAGATTTGAATTAAACGCTGCGATACAAGAAGAAGCCCGTTCTCGAGCGGGAAAAACCGAAGCATCACTGCTTGAACAAATCAGTGCGGGGCAAATCACGGCTCGAGATGCGGCACTTGCAGTTTTAGATATGTCTGTTGCCTAAGTAGCACTTGGATTTGCATTCTCGAGGTTAGACTAACCACCTATGGAATACAGACGACTTGGCAGCAGTGGCTTAAAAATTTCCGTAATTGCCCTTGGTGGCTGGACAACCTTTGGTGGAAGCGTCACCGATGAGGCGCTGGCACGAAGCATTATTGACCTTGCCATAGATGGCGGGGTCAATTTCTTTGACCAAGCCGATATTTATGCTAAAGGCGAATCCGAAAAGCTGATGGGTAAAATTCTACGCGATCAGAACCGCAACAACCTTGTGATCTCGAGTAAATGCTACTGGAATATGTCCGAAGACCCGAATGACCGTGGTTTGTCGCGTAAACACATCATGCAGAGCGTGGATGGCAGCTTAAAACGCCTTGGCACAGATTACTTAGACTTGTATTTTTGTCATCGGTACGATTTAGAGACCCCACTCGAGGAAACAGTCAACGCCATGACCGACCTTGTACGCATGGGCAAAATTTTGTACTGGGGGACTTCGGAATGGACAGGTGAGCAAATCGAAGCCGCTGTTCACCTCGCCAAAGAAAATGGTTTGGTCGCACCTGTGGTTGAACAACCGCATTACAGTCTAGCTTTTCGGCACAGGGTCGAACAGCAAATCATGCCAACCACCACCAAGCACGGCATTGGCTTAGTGGTCTGGTCACCACTTGGCATGGGTGTGCTGACAGGAAAATTTGATGCAGGGGAAGTCAGCGGCTCGAGACTGACCGAAACTAAAATAGGTCGGGAACTCTACACCCCAGAAATTATCGAAAAAGTTAGGCAGTTAAAACCAATTGCTGATGACCTTGGCATTACCCGCACCGCCTTGGTTTTGGCGTGGGCATTGCGAACCCCAGCTGTCTCGAGTGCAATTGTTGGGGCGACCAAACCCGAGCAATTATCCGAGAGCCTAGCGGCAAAAGACTTGGTTTTAGAGCATGGTGTGATTGAAAAACTCGATGCGATTTTTACAGCTTAATCTGATTTAACTTTGAAACTCGAGGCTTTGTAGCTCGAGTTTCATCTTTTTTTGTGTTTACAGGTCATACTGTGGTCATGCTTATTCGTTTTTTAGTGACCATTTTTTTCTTCGTCTCGAGTTTGGCGTTTGCACAAATTCCCACGTCTTGGACAATCGTAGACCCTAAATTTGATGCGTTGCCTAATGCCAAAGCATTTTTTGGAACTCGAGCGGGGGTTTTTGCTGGGTCGTATGCGTATCGTATGGAGTTGCCGAATACTTGGAATGGCGACCTTGTGATGTGGGCGCATGGCAATAAAGGGCTAGTTCCAGAATTAAATGCGGATTTTATTCCGATTCGCAAGTGGTTTATCGAGAATGGTTTTGCGTGGGCAAGCTCGAGTTTTAGTGCCAATGGCTGGGCGGTGCGTCAGGGAGCAGACGAAACCAAGGACTTGGCAGAGTTTTTTGCCAGTAGTGTGGCAAAGCCCAAACGTACTTTTATCATGGGTGGTTCAATGGGTGGCAATGTTGTGACCGATAGCCTTGGGAACTTTCCAACTTTTTACGCTGGAGCAATGCCGCTTTGTGGGGTGATGACGGGTCTTGAATTATTTGATTATTTTTTATCGTATGCCTTGGTTGGCGAGTACATTTCTGGGGTCAATCTGTCCTTGAATGGTCAGTCTATTGCCACGGTCAATGTGGTTAGCTTCTTCTTTGAAAAATACTTTGGTGGTTTATTACCGATTCTAGGTAAACCCAAGGCGTACACCGCTAAGGGACAGCAATTTGACAGTGTGGTTAAGCATTTATCTGGTGGTGAGCGTCCGTACCGTCTCGAGGGGATGCTGGCGGGGTCTTCGCCAGACATTACCTTGTACGCTACACAGTTTGTTGGGGCTGGGCTTGGTGTCTTTAATCACAACATAGATAAACAAGTCACCACCAATGTTGGAATAGAGTACCGCATAGACCCAAATTTGGGTTTGGACGCTGGTTTATTAAATAAAAACATCAGACGAGTGACCGCCAATTCCGAAGCCCGTATTCTCGAGGGGCGCTACTGGTATGGGATTCCAAGCGGACGGATTTTTGTGCCAGTCATGAGTTACCACACCACAGGCGACGCGCTTGTGCCAGTCAACATGCAGGTTTCATACCGTCAAAAAGTTGAAGCTCGAGGGCGCGGGGACTTGTTGGTGCAACGCTTTATTCGTCGTCCAGGACACTGCGAATTCACCGATGCCGAAGTGATAGAAGGGTTTTCTGATCTGGTTAAATGGGTGGATACTGGCAAAAAACCAGAAGGAGATAATGCGCTGGGCGATTTATCCAATGTTGGTATTCGTTGGACAAAGCCGCTACGTGACGACGACCCTGCCAAAAAATAACAAATAGCAAAGCTC
Source organism: Deinococcota bacterium (assembly GCA_041179225.1). Lineage (GTDB taxonomy): Bacteria > Deinococcota > Deinococci > Deinococcales > JAAFIG01 > JAAFIG01. The sequence goes on from JBEGTV010000103.1 coordinate 4,798, forward strand.
AAATAGAACACAGGTACGCTAGAGAATTTGAAACCGCTAAAGCAGCCTTTCTCGAGATTCGCTGGATAATAAAAGCCTTAACCTGCTATAAAGTGAAATCAGTTTGTTTCCCAGAATCAGCGTGTTCCAATCAAGTAACTTGTAAAGTCTCGTGAAGGCTGATACGCCAAATCTAGATTTGGCAGAAAAGCGGGCAGCTTTGGGTGTGGTGTTGAGACTTTCAAATCTTTGCTTACTAAGAACATCATATCTTGGGAAAAAGAATTGCTTTGTACAAAATTTAAGGCATCCAAAACCAGCGCATGCAACCACGGGTTGTCTGCATGGGCATGGGCAGCACACTTTAAGGCATTGATTGCTTCGGTTAAACGTCCAGAACGCCAGTTCAACATACCCCAACGATACCACGCATGTCCTTCTGGTAACAGCGATTTAAGATTTGTACGTTGCATTAGTGGTTGCCATTCGAGATATGCCTGTTCATATGAGCCGAGCATCTCATGTGCTGTAACAAGATTTGTACAGATGTTGTCGCGTAGATATTGAGCATCATTATTTACTTGATCCTTAATAATGGCAATTGCAAGCTGTTCAAGGCGCAACGCATGGCGCAATAGTATGGATTGACGGTCACGATATTTGATGGCTTGAGCGCTCACACACAAAGCCAGCGCATTAAGCAGCCAAGCCCGTTCGATTTGTGTGTCTTCGTCACATCCCCGTCCTAAAGTATAGATTCCAGTTCGTGCAATCCACTCTGCATCCTTTGGAGATACTGAGCGCTTTGCTAAAGTTGTTGCGTGAAAATAGTGCCAACGCGCTATAAAGCGCGGCTGGGTCACTTGAGCGTGCCACTGCTTGAAAATTGGCACAAGAGCTTCAACTTCAAATTGTGTCAAATACAATAAGCCCAACATCTCGAAGGCTTGCACTGTATGAGTTTCAAGCTGTGCGTAATGATTAGCATTCCAAGCCGCTTCAATTGCAGCATCATACGCACATAAAGCACTGAGGTGGTGCATATGCCTTAGATTCATTTCAGCATCTACTCCCCATATAGAACGCACTGCACCTCGAGCAAAACGAGCAATAGCAGCTTCAAGCCCTTGTATGTTTGGTATGCCAATTTGTACGATAAAACGAGTAATAGTATGCCGCCTTGCTTCTCGGGAATCGTGATTTGCAAGTTCGCCAAGTTCGTCTCCGAGAACTAAATTCCATTGTATCTCTCTAGCAGTCTGAGATTGAATGCAGCGTGCCAGAACAGCCAGAGAACTGGTATCAAGCCGTTGTGCGTTCAAAAACTGTACGCAATCAATTCTTCGTGCCACCAACAAATTGGCAATTTCTTCCCCAAGCCAATAAAATTGTGTGGCGATCTGATTTGTTTCCCGACTCAAGCGTCGGAAGCAAGTATGCAGACTTGGCGGCGGAGTTCGGAGCAAGGTATGACATCGTTTTAGGGCAGAACAAGACGGTTCATCATGACATTGCAAAGCCTCGAGTAAGGCTAAAATACCTGAAAGCGGATGATCCCAAGTGTTAGTTGCAGTCTCTACACCTAGAAATCCACTTGCTAGATCAGTTGGCTTGAGCGTTTCGAGGTATCGAAATTCGACTCGAGGATTTTTCATAATATACTTCCCTTGCGAGTTGATTATAGGCTTGGTAAAAGGAGGTACTTAAAAAGACTTCGATTTGTGCCATCATGTGGCGCAAATTATCTGGACGGCGCACACAATGTCCTTCGTCAGCAAAAAGTAATTCCTTAAATGGCTTGCTTGCGTCTTGCAAAGCGCTAATCATGCACTGGTGATTGATTGGATTGACATTATGGTCTAACATTCCCTGCACCAGCATCACTTCTCCCATCAAGTCTGGTACATACGTCACAGGTGACCGCATACGGTATTTGTGCGGAAACTGCTCTGGAGACCCTCCCATAGCAGTTTCAATAAAAGATTGAATGGTTGCATGTGTCGAAGCGTAATCTGCTTCAAGGTCACTCATGCCATTGATAGAAATAGCTGCGCTAACAAGGTCTGGTGACACAAATGTTACTTGACACAAAGCAGAATACCCACCATAGGAATACCCCATCACTGCAATCCTGCCATGCCGCGCAATTCCCTGTTCAAGCAGGTACTGCATACCGAAGCGAATGTCTACTTGTTCCTGACCACCCCAGCCATCGGAATAAATAGCTTGTCGAAAGTGAGTTCCAAAACCGGTACTACCTCGATAATTTGGCTCTAGGACATTAAAACCTGAATGAACAAGATATTGGACATGAAGATCAAAACGGTCTAGGGCAACTTCGTGTGGACCAGGGTGTACAAGTACGACTGTTCCCCGATTCCAGTGTGGATTGCGATAGAGAAAACCTTGAATCGGGGTATTATCTGAAGATACCCATGTGACTATTTCAGGGGTATACAATTGCGGGGCTGTATAACGCACCACTTGCCAGAATCCAGTTAAACTACCATGTGTTTCAACCCGTCCATCTTTGTCGAATTTAGCCCAAATAAGATCACTGGGTTGTTGTGCCGCGTGGTGCATGACAATCCATTGCTCGAGGTTAGTATTGTATCCTGTAGGAATAACCGTGCCACTATCCGCTTTAACCTGTATAGACTCGAGAGTATCTGGGTGAATTAAGCAACATTGTGACTTGCCGTTATCAATTTCATTGACACATATCCAGTCTGTATTTACTGGGTTAAATGCAAATTCTACAAACCTACAAGGGTCATCTACCAACCAAATCAACTGTTTGGTGGTGACATCGTATACACCTACTCGTTTATGTTGACCTTCTGGCGCATCTGCAACGATAACAAGCCGACGACCATCACGATGCCAATTAACTCGTACTAGCATATTACTTGGAAAAACCAAAAGTGCTGTGCTGTGTGCAGTAAAGGTATTTACTAACCAGATGGTAACCTCGTTTTA
>JBEGTV010000104.1:0-7680 GCA_041179225.1 Deinococcota bacterium
CCGGGGGTGATGGCTGCTAGTGCCGCTAGTAATGGCGGTGTGGTTGGGGTACTAGCCACTCGAGGTACAATTGCCAGTGGTGCGTATCAGCGTCGTCTCGAGGACAGAGGGCATGATGTCTGGGCGCAAAGTTGCCCAATGCTCGCGCCCTTGGTCGAAGAAGGACTCGCTGATGCCAAAGAAGCCCAGCTTTTAATTGAGCATTATTTGCAAGAACGCCCGAAGACCCTAGATGCCTTAATTCTTGGTTGTACCCACTACCCAGTTCTCAAAAATGCGATTGCCACATACTTAGGCGATACGATTCAAGTCGTGGACAGTGCCTTTGCCACAGCCAATGTCGTTGCTAAGGAATTGCAGGATCGCGGACTTGCGACTTCCACCGAGAATTTCGGACAGATTAAGCACTTTATAACCGGAGACCCGCAAAGTTATCAGCACACCGCCAAGGTAATTGGTGGGGTGGACGGTGAAATGCACCACCTTGAAATAGAATCGCTTTTAGCCGCCACTCAAAAATTCGTAACTCATAACCTAGCGCTTAAATACTCGTAATTCATAGCCTAGAGCTTAAATAAAGGAAATTCATGCCACTGCGTCAAAATCGTGAACTATTAGAATTACGCCCATTAGAAGTCAGGTGCAATGTCAATCGCTACGCTGAAGGCTCGAGCTTAGTCAAAATGGGCAACACCCATGTGTTGTGTACGATTACTTTGGAACACAATGTTCCACGTCATTTGTTGGACCGCCGTGATGCCAACGGCAAAAAATTGCCACCCACGGGTTGGCTAATGGCAGAATACAGTTTGTTGCCTCGAGCCACCCATGAACGCACCCAACGTGAACGTCAAAAAGTTGGTGGGCGAACTCAAGAAATTCAGCGTTTACTAGGAAGGGTTTTTCGGGCAACTGTGGATTTAGATTTATTCAAGAACAAAACCCTAGTTATAGATTGCGATGTGCTGCAAGCCGATGGTGGTACTCGAGTCACCAGTGTGCTAGCGGGATACGCTGCGTTACATGACCTTTGCAACCGCATGACCAGAGCCGGAACTCTCGATGATTGGGCGCTGAGAGCCGAAATTGGTGCGGTCAGCGTTGGCTTGGTGGATGGTCAAATTCGTTTAGATTTAGACTATATCGAAGATTCAAGCGCTCAAGCTGACATTAACGTTATTGCCACCAGCACAGGCAAAATAGTTGAAGTTCAAGGTGGCTCGGAAGGCGAAAGTATCGAGCAAGACCAATTCTTTGAAATGGTCAAAATTGGTACTGAAGGCGTAAAAACCTTGCTTGCACGAATGAAACCACAATTGAAATAAAAAGTATTTCATGAGATTGGTTCTTGTCTTACAATTATGGTAAACTGTCCACTCCTCGCACAACGCATCCAAAAGTTCTAAGCATTGTGGCAGCAGGAGCGGAAAATGTCCGTTTGGAGAGTTTATGGCACAAGAAACAGGTACAGTCAAATGGTTCAACGCTGAAAAGGGCTTTGGTTTTATTGCCCGTGAAGGTGGAGCAGATGTGTTCGTGCATTACAGCGCGATTAGCCAAGCTGGTTTCCGCAAACTGCTTGAAGGACAAAAAGTCAACTTTGATGTTGAAAATGGTAAGTCAGGCAAAGGTCCACAAGCCATTAACGTCAGCGTCGCCCAATAAGTTCAAGAGGCATAACTCGAGTCGTATGGCTCGAGTTATGCTTTTGTATGCACTGGATAATCAGCGAGAACGAATTTACTATTTGGTGCGAATACCAAACAGAAGACACCCTAGTCTGGCTTGAATGGAACGAACGAGTCTTTGCGTATCGTTGCGGAATTTCTAAGCATGGAACGGCTGGGAAATCATGGCTTGGCTACGCCGATTCGCTCGAAGAAGCCCAGCAAATAGCCATTACGCTACTTGAACCCTAACGCCCATAACCGAACTCGAGCCGCTACACGCAAAAAACCAGCTTCCGAACTCGAGACCAATGCCTCGAGATGGCTAAGGTTTTTAGAAACCCGAACAGAGGCTAAACGCACTCGAGGACGCGAATCGGTGAGCATAAAATCCATTTCAAATTCTGGATCAAGTACCGCCAACGCCGATACAGCTGCCGCCGCCACTGATTCCCGAGGGTCATCCAAAAAAGGTCGCAGCACCATAAATTGCCCTCCAAGCCGAGCCAAAGTTTCTAGCGCCCGAGGCAGATGGGCTTCAGGTAAGGCTGCAAGTTGAGCCTCGAGCAGCGCAGGCGAGAATTCAATGCCTTGAGCCGCCGCCTCGAGTAATTCTGCGGCGTTTTTAGATAAAAATACTCCATTATTTTGCAAGGCAGGAGCTTGTGACCCAAACCCAAGGGTGCGGTATTCGCGGTCAAGAAGACCCTTGTCTGTAACTGATGGCTGAGTGGAATTCTCAGATTTGAGGATAGAAGTTTTTGGCGAGGCAGCCACATGATCAGGCAAAACACGTACAGTTTTTTGATTGGTTTGGGTGTGTCTCAAAACAATTTCGATCAACGTCGTGCCGTACTTCTCGAGCATGACTTTACCAATGCCTTTGATGTTGGTCATTTCGGCTAAACTTTTTGGCATGTTCTGAGCAAGGCTTTCTAGCACAGCATTGCTGGCAACCAAGAAGGCACTGACACCACTGGCTCGAGCAATGTCGCGTCGCCAAGTCCAAAGGTCTTGTAGGAGTGGTTCGTTGGATTCACTCAGAGATTTTTTTGCTGCTTCTCGAGCCGAAATAGCAATTGTAGTTTCTCGAGCCGAAATAGCACTGCTTAATCCTTTTTTGACTTCTCGAGATTCGACTTTTACGGCACTGACGTTACCGTGCAGCATTCGCAATTCACCTTTTTCGAGCATTTCAAGCATAACATCACGAATGACTTGCCGCCCGAAGCGTTTGAGTTTAGCGTGCATCGGGTGCTTATGCAGTCCCTTACTTTCAATGGTTGAACTATTCGAGCCAACCAGTACAGCCGTTACATCGCGTGGCTCTAGGCTGTGGCTCGAGAGGAGTTTTTCTAAGGCTGCTTTAATGGTTTCTTTTTGTGTAGAACTGGCACGTTTTTCGTTGGTAGCAATAGCAGGACGAAGACTTAAATCACCAATGCTCGAGTCGCAGGCATCGCAGCGTTTACAAGGCGGGATGCGCTCCCCAAAATGCCCAATCAAAAAAGCCCTACGGCAAGCTCTGGTTTGGGCATAACCAACCACTTTTTCTAAAGCAGTATCCTCGAGTTTACGCCTGCGGTACATACTGCTGTAATCCACGGTTTTTCTGGCATCCACCACTTGAAATGCCCCGCCAATGGCTTCTAGGTTGCCATTCTCGAGCAGGAGCTTCACCGCCACATTAATTGGGGTGGTATCAAAACTCATTCGGGTAGCCACATCCGAAGCGCTGCCGGGCGTATTCTCGAGGTTTTTCAGGACGGCTTGGACAATTTTTTCAGGTGGGTAATTTTTCTCCATAATGCTTTTGCGGGTCATTAAGTCTTGTGGTGCATACAAAAGGGCGGCATGTGCAGGTTCACCGTCACGCCCAGCCCGTCCAGCTTCTTGGTAGTAGGCTTCGATGGTGCTAGGCAAGGAGTAATGCACCACTAAGCGCACATCGGGTTTGTCCACACCCATGCCAAAGGCAATCGTGGCGCAAATACAGTCGAGTTCACCACTTAGAAACGCATCTTGAACATCGGCGCGGTCTTTGTCGGACATGCCAGCGTGATATGCCCTTGTGCCTAGAATATCAGCGATTTCCTCGGTGTTTTTACGACTTAAACAATAGACAATACAAGCCCCGGGATGCTTGGCTCGCAGTGCATGAAGTGCCTCGAGCTTGGTGGCTTTGGTTGGCGTGTAATGACTACTAAAGGTGAGGTTCTGACGATCAAAACTACCTACTTGCACTAAGGGCTCGCGCAGCAACACCCGAGCAATTTCTTCGCGTACTTTTGGGGTGGCAGTGGCAGTTAAGGCTAGTCGCGGCGCAGCAATGCCTTCGAGTAAACTGCCTAGGCTCAGGTAATCTGGGCGAAAATCATGACCCCATTGCGAAACACAGTGGGCTTCATCCACCACCACCAGACTGGCTCGCTCGAGTAAACCACGGCTGGCTCGGGCGCGTTCAGGGGCAATGTAGACCAGTTTATACTCGCCGTTGCGAATCCCATTGAAGCGTTGGCTAGCTTGGAGTTCAGTCATACCACTGGCTAAATACGTGGCGGGAATGCCTTTTTTGGTCAGGGCATCCACTTGGTCTTTCATTAAGGCAATCAGCGGACTAATGACCACGGTTGTCCCCTCGAGTAAAGATGCGGGTAACTGATAGGTCAAGGATTTACCGCCACCTGTTGGTAGAACGGTCAGGGCATCACGTTTTTCTAAAACTGCTTCTATGGTCTCGAGTTGTAGGGTGCGAAAAGACGTGTGTCCGAAGCGTTTTAAGGCATTTTGAAGGGTAGCGCTCGAGATCACAAATTATATTACGTCAAAAACAGAGAGAAATGATAGGATTTTGTTTTTTTTCCTCATCTGGCTAGAAAGGCACTCTCATGCCCATACTTCAAACTAAGGCATGAAAATAATTTGGGCTGTTCTGATTGGACTTTTTTTTGCCTCAAACACGCTTGCCAGCCCAGCTACAGAACTATTTCGTGAAGCCAGTTTCTACATGAGTTTTCATTATCATGGGTACTCGAGTGTCAAACCCGAAGAACTGAGTAAAAGCCTAGGCAATCAACTCGAGGCAGCCTGTCAGCCTAAAGGGGAGAGTTGTAGTTTTAGTGATGCCCGCCCGTATATCGAGCGTCTTGCCCAAGGAATGCGCGATGGTCACACCTATTACCTTTCGCCCAGCACCTACCGCACCACCTTGACTCAATTTAGTGGCATCAACCCAAACCCAAACCCTCTGTACGGCATAAGTCTTGGTAATCTGAACTCAAGAAATTAAATTGCTGTACTTGACGTGGTAGCCGACGCACCAGCCTTCAAAGCTGGAATTCGTCCTTTTGACCGAATTGTTGCGGCAAATAGTAAACGAGTGACTAACCTTGCAGATTTACGCACTACGCTAAACACCAACCAAGCAATACAACTCGAGATTCTGCGCGGCGATACCACGAACCCAATACGCTTTGAAACCAGTTTGCAACGCGCTCGGCTCGAGAAAACCAATTTGCCATACCTGTACCAGCCACCCAATGCGCCAGCAGGAGTGGTTGCTCTGAGAATCCCAACTTTTGTCGGCAGCAACGACATTGCTCCCAAAGTCCATGAATTGGTCGCCCAAGCCCAAGCTCAGAATGCCAAAGCCATGATTATCGATGTTCGGAACAATGGCGGCGGCGAAGAAACCGAGTGTTATGGCGCAGCCAGCGCTTTTATTGGCAAAGCGGTAAATATCAACGAAACCCGTTTAACTCGAATCAACGTTGGTTTTCATGGTGGAACGTTTATTGGAAATGATCCCAAAGACCTGAGCAGCTACGATATTGCCAAACCCGCCCTCTGGACAGGTACAGTCTCGGTGCTGGTCAATTCTGAAACGGCTAGCTGCGGAGAACTACTAGCCCATCTGATTCAGTACGCTAAACGCGGCGCAATCATTGGAGAAAACACCTTTGGTATTCTGGACACCGCCACTGAATTCTGGCAACTGGCGGATCAAAGCGCCCTAGCGATAACCTATGTCCGCACCATTAACCCAGATGGCACTCGAGTCCCTGAGCGGGTGATCCCAGACATCAGCGCTCGAGACGACCCAAATAGTGCTTTTGAAACTGGACGCGACCCTTTATTTGAACGGGCTTACCGATTGCCATAAAAAAACCCCAACAGTTTTATGCTGTTGGAGTGATGAGATTAAACCTGTACAAGTCACAAAAACAATTTACAAATTCAAAACTTAAGCGGCTGCGGCAGCAACGGCGGCTTTGGATTTATTCACGGCTTTTGCCAAACGGCTCTTTTTGCGAGCGGCTGTGCGCTTGTGCATGACACTGCCCTTAGCAGCTTTGTCAATTAAACTCTCGGCGCGTTGGGTCAACGTGACTGCATCGGCTGCACCTTCGGCATTAGCAACCAAGGCTTTTTTCACAAAGGTCTTAATTGTACTTTTGGTCGCACGGTTGGCGGTACGACGCTTAATACTCTGGCGATGACGTTTTTCTTGTGCCAATCCACGACGCTTAGACTTAATAACCTTGCGTTCCTTACGGGTCTTTGGCTTTTTCACTGCTGGTGCTGCTCCTGCCATAATTACTCCTTCGCGCTTAAAAAAGCGGCGGACAAAAAAATTGCCCGAAGCGAAACTGCAATTCTTGCAATTCGCACTCGAGGAAACCCCGAGTACCACAAACTGGGTTTAACCAATTTGGGCTTGGGGAGCTTAGCACAATAATTCAGACTTGTACACTGGTCAATAAATTCATAAGTCCACTTGTACACTGGTTAATAAGTCCACTTGTATACTGGAAAAATGAATTACTGGCTCTTAAAAACAGAACCCGAGGTTTTCTCCTACCAAGACTTAACCCGCCTCGGCTCGAGTCCGTGGGATGGCATTCGTAACTACCAAGCCCGTAATCACTTACGAAACATGGAAATCGGTGACTTCGCCCTGATTTACCACAGCAGTACCAACCCACCCGGTATCGCTGGAATTGCTAAAATCACCCAAACTGCCCACCCAGACGAGTTGCAATTCAACCCAGAGAGCCAGTATTACGATCCAAAAAGCCCACTCGAAAACCCACGCTGGAGTCAAATTCGGCTCGAGCCAGTGCGTGAATTGCCTTTCCTTGAGTTAAGTGTTTTACGTGCCGAGCCTGCTCTCGAGGAGATGCTGATTTTACGCAAAGGCAACCGCTTATCGGTCACACCCGTCGAAGAAAAGCACTACCAGCACATTCTCAAAATGGCAAAATAATTAACTTTCGCCTGCTTTTTGCCCTTTGACCTTTTGCCAATTTTCGCTTAACCTCTTACCTATGAGCCAAGCCATCCTAGAAAACTTAAGCAGTAAACTCACCCCTGAAATCAAAGCCGACCTTGATGCCGTGATTGGCTTAGAATTCGATGGGACTTCGTACACCTTTGATGCTCGCAAAGAAGGTACTGGTTTACGAGACGGCGCACCTGTAGCCCACGGACTGACCCCACGCATCAGCATCAAAGCCTCGAGCAGTGACTTTGCTAAAATCATGAGCGGCGAACTCAATCCAATGATGGCAGCTATGACAGGTAAACTTAAAATAGAAGGCGACATGAGTTTTGCAATGAAACTCACCAAGTTGTTTGGTTGATATGCTGATTTACGGACGTAACCCCGTACTCGAGGCATTACAAAGCGGAGTCGTAACTCGAGTTTACGCTGCCCAAGGGATCGAACGAGCCTTTGCTAAGGAACTTGAGCAGATTTGTCAAAGCGCTGACATTGGCTTAGAATGGCATCCACGAATCGAACTAGACCAAGCTGTCAAAACCACTCAGCATCAAGGTGTGGTTGCCGAAATCGAAGAAACACAATGGTCTGAGTTAGAAGACTGCTTTGAACTGGCTAAAACTCGAGGCGAGGAACTGCTGCTGGTGCTGTTAGATGGTATTACCGACCCACATAATTTTGGCGCAATCATCCGCAGTGCCGAGGTTCTAGGCGCTCATGGCGTAATAATCG
>JBEGTV010000105.1:0-7623 GCA_041179225.1 Deinococcota bacterium
CGGGGTGCGTGACGAAGCTGAAATTCGTGGTCACAGGCGTACTTATATTGGCTCGTTGCCAGGGCGGATTATTCAGAGCATGAAACAAGCTGGTGTGGTCAATCCAATTATTTTGCTCGACGAAATTGACAAAATGAGCAGCGATTGGCGCGGCGACCCGAGTTCGGCAATGCTCGAGGTTTTAGACCCAGAACAAAACCACACGTTTCAAGATCATTACTTAGAAGTGCAATATGACTTAAGCCAAGTTATGTTTATCACCACTGCCAATAACCTTGGTAACATCCCACGCCCATTACTTGACCGTATGGAAGTGATTGAAATTCCGGGTTACACCTTGCAAGAAAAAATTGAAATTGCTAAGGGTTTCAGGTTGCCACGCCAAATCAAATCACACGGCTTAGAAAATAAACTCGAGGTGACAGACCGCGCCATTGAACGCATTGCACAGGAATACACCAAAGAAGCTGGGGTGCGTAACTTGGATCGTATGATTCAAAAGCTAGCGCGTAAAGTTGCCCGTGAAGCCCTCGAGAAACCTTGGGAAGGCATCAAACATGTAGATGGTCTGGAGGTTGAAGATTACCTTGGCGTGCCGATGTTTGAAATCGAATCTAAGGAGAAGAAAAGCCAAATTGGTGTTTCCACAGGGTTGTATTACTCCTCGGTGGGTGGTGGGATTCTTTTAATCGAAACCCTTGCTACTCCGGGTTCTGGTAAAATCAATTTCACGGGTTCTTTAGGCGATGTGATGAAGGAGTCGGTGCAAGCCGCGATTGCTTACCTTCGCGCTCATGCCACAGAGTATGGCGCAGACCCAGATTTTTATAAGAACATGGATATTCATGTCCATTTTCCAAGTGGTGCGATGCCAAAAGATGGACCAAGCGCTGGTGTAGCCATTGCCACCAGTGTGATTAGTGCTATTACCAAGCGCCCAGCAAGAGCCGATATTGCCATGACTGGTGAAATTAGTTTGCGTGGCAAGGTCTTAATTATTGGTGGAGTCAAAGAAAAACTGCTGGGTGCGTATCAAGCCGGTATTCGTAAAGTTCTGATTCCAAAAGGTGATGCTCCATACCTAAAAGATGTCCCAGAAACGATTCGTCGTGAACTCGAGATTACTTTAGTCGAAGATGTCAAAGAGGTACTAGACACCATGCTTGAGCCATTACATTTGATTCCAGAAGTGGTGCTTCCACCTAATGACAATCAATTTTCCAGTGATGAACCACCTGCAATCCCCCCAGTCGCCATCATTACCCCCCAACCGGGTGCATAGGATTTTGTAAGCCAAATGTGATAATTTTCATGGCACTGTTCCCATCCTCACCAAAGGATGGGGTTTTTCATGAAGCCAATAGGGTAAAGTAAGGGCAGTTGCTGGTATAATCTGACCAGCATTAGAAGTTTTAAGGAGAGAAGATGAATAATAAAGTAAAAACCCTAACCGTAGCCTTGACCATTACCGCCGCTTTTGGCGTTGGTATGGCATTACAAGCCAAATTTAGTGACATTCCAGCGAATCACTGGGCAGAAGGTGCAGTCAACCGTATGGTGGCAGAAGGCATCGTCAATGGCTACCCAGATGGCACATTCCGTGGCAATAACACTGTCAATCGTTACGAAGCTACCAGCATGTTTGATCGGTTAATCTCGAGCAAGCGCTTTGCTGCGCTCGAGAGCAATGCTCAAAGCGCTTCGCAAGTCAGTTCGGATATTTCGGCTTTGCGTTCGGCTAACGCCAGCAACGCGGCTACTATTGCTGCCTTACAATCCGATATTGCTGCCTTAAAAGCCAATGCCAGCACACCAAGCACCGCACCTGCAAACAACAACAGCGAAATGACCGCTCGAATTGTTGCCCTTGAAGAAAAATTGATCGCTTTAAGCACCGCCGATGCGGCTGCCACAGAACGCTTGGTTACTTTAGAAGCATCGCTTAAAGCTATGCAGGACAGTGAAAAACCGACCAATCCAGAACTTGATGCTCGTTTGACTGCCCTTGAAGCCAGCAATACAAACACGGCTGAACTGACGACCCAACTCGAGGCGCAAAATGCTCGAGTCACTGCTTTGGAAGGTCAGGTTCGTACCTTAAATACCACTGTGGCAACTTTGCAAAAAACCGTGGCTGATTTACCAGTAGCCACAACCCCAACTGTTACCACACCAACCACGCCATCCACGCCAACTACCGACCCAACCACACCAACTACGGCTGCTCCAAGTGTTCCAGCTTTGTATGTCAGTGGTGGTATTTCCACTAACCTGATTCCAAGCGGACCATTTAATGCACCGCTTGGACTAGGTGTCTTTGCAGCAGTCGGATTGAATTTAAGCAATGACTTTAGTATTCGCTTAAGCGCTGACCTTTCAGAAACTCCAAGCGCAGGCGCAAACTTGCTCTTTAACCTCGGTGGCGGCTTATACGCTGGCGTTGGTGGCGGCTTGGTCTTTGGTGGCGGCGGTGTTTATGCTGGTGGCGTACTTGGTTTTGGCTTTGACATTGCCCAGAACTTTGGCTTATTCCTCGAAGCCAACCCGCGCTTTAACTTTACCTCCTCGAGCTTTGGCGTTAAAACTGCGCTCGGACTCCGTTTAGGACTGTAAAATTAGCTATTGGCTACTGATTTTTAACCACTAGCTTCAACCCCCTCGAGACCATTCGAGGGGGTTTTATTTGACAAGACCAAAATGATGTGCTGCGTGTGCCACCAAAACTTGTCATCAAGCTGCTGCTTGGCTGGTTTTGATAACCCTAAGGCTTATGCCTCCCGACTCGAGGCATAAGCCCTAATTGGACTCAAGTTTGTATTCTGGAAACGTTTGCAGACCCTAAAAAAGCCGTACACTCGAGGTCATGCAAAAAATACTATTGATGATCGGAACGGGTGTAGCCCTCGCAACAGCCTCGATAACTGCCTTGGGACAAACCATCTCACGCCCTGATGCACCGCCACTCGCGGCAAGAGGGACACATCAAGTCGGGGTTAAAACCCTAACCTTAACTGATGCAAGTCGTAAACGCCCATTGACCTTAGAAGTTTGGTATCCTGCTAAATTAGCTGCCAATCAAACCGAAAGTACAATTTACAAAGCCACTATCGGCACGACCAAATTTGATTTGCTCGGACGGGCGGCTCGAGATGCCACACTCGAAACAGGCAAATTTCCAATGGTGATTTTATCGCACGGACAAGCTGGCTCGAGATTCATGATGTCGTATTTGACCGAGCATTTGGCATCCAGAGGCTATGTTGTGGCAGCCATTGACCATACGGGCAGCACCTACGACGACATCACCCAAGCGGCGTATATCTCGAGTTTGGTGGATAGACCGCTGGATATTCTCTTTAGCATTGGCGAAATTGCCAAAAGCATGAGCAATGCCGACGGCAACAATGTCGGATTGATGGGCTATAGCTACGGTGGTTACTCGGTTCTGAACGCCGCAGGGATTGGCTTAGACAAAGCCAATTTGGAGGCATACTGCAAAGCCTCCAATAACGAAGGTCCTTGTTTTGCCTTGCCGTTCTTTGATGGCATCACCCAAGTGCGTGGCTCGAGTGTGGTCAAAGCCGACCCACGCATCAAAGCCGTCTTTGCAATGGCACCTTACGGCATTCCTTGGCTGAGTGCGACCCAACTGAAAGCCATGAAAACCCCGTTGTTTATTGGTTGTGGCGCTCAGGACGACATTGCCACCTATAAACGCGATGCCCAAACTGCCTATAAGACCTCTGGCTCGAGCAGCAAATACTTACTCACCTTAGACGGCGCATCACACAACCCTTGGACAAATAATCCACCCGAAGCTGCTCGAAGCAACTGGTCGGACTACGAACGCTGGTTTGAACCAGTCTGGGACAGGGAACGCTTAAATGACATTACCAAGCATTTTGCGATAGCCTTTTTGGGACAGAACTTAACAACTGATAAATCTGGCGATAAGTACCTGAGCGAAAAACTCGAGGGATTCAAACCCCGCACCACCATTGGCATCAGCCTCGAAGTCGGCAAACAATAAATTCTTAAACCCAACATCCTCGCCTTGAGTTTTTCAGGTGAGGATTTTTTTTTTCCAATGGCTCGGAATTCGCTCGAGAATGCCACCAGCAAGAACCTCTTGTAAGCCCAATTTCTCGAGATGCGTTAAATTTGAAAGTTGCTGTACCGCTTTTTGATACCGAGTAAGAATTAACGCCTCGCCCCACGGGGTAAAAAATACTCGGTGTCAAAGAGCGTAACTTTGAAATCCATTGTATAGCAACCGCTTTAGAGGCTCGGCTTGAGCCTCCCCGTTTTGTCTTAGCAAAGTAAAAAACCACGACTTAGAAAAACAAATCTAAGTCGTGGTCAATGTGGTGCCGAAGACGGGACTTGAACCCGTACACCCTTGCGGGCGCTAGCCCCTCAAGCTAGTGCGTCTACCAATTCCGCCACCTCGGCGAGGGCGGAAGAGAATATACAAATGCACGGCTCATTTGTCAAGGCGTGTTAGGATTATGGCAATGAAACCACGGATTGGAATTACGGTCAGTAGCTCTAAGGACTCGAGTTTACAACGCGCTTGGAGTGGGACTGCGCTTGCCTACTCAGCCGCAATTTTGGCTGTAGGAGGGCTTCCAGTCATGTTGCCAAGTCTGCTTGACACGGCTAAAATGCAACTCGAGGCTCTGAATGGTGTTTTGTTTTCGGGTGGGGTTGACCCAGACCCCGAAATCTGGGGCGCAGACCACGAAGCTGGGCTTGGCGAAGTGGATGCGCTGCGTGATGCCTTTGAACTCGAGTTGTACGCCTCGGCTCGAGAAGTCAAAAAACCAATCATGGGGATTTGTCGTGGTTTCCAACTCATCAATGTTGTTGAAGGTGGCACGCTGCATCAGCATATTCCAAATTCTCATGGACTTTGGGCAGACCATCGGCAAACTGCGATTCCCCCAGTCTTTGGGCATCGGGTGCGGGTCGTGGGTGGTACAAAACTCTCAAAAGCACATGGCGTAGAAACCCTACGGGTCAATTCGTATCATCATATGGGAATTAAGGATGTCGCGCCCGGATTATTGGTCTCGGCATATGCCCCAGATGGTCTTGTGGAGGGCATCGAAGGCGATGGCGTGCTGGCAGTACAATGGCATCCAGAATTACTTTGGGAAGCCCACCCTGAACACCTTGCGCCGTTTAGAGCCTTCATGGGTATGCTAGAAAAAATTCCAGTATGAAACCTGTGATTGTACCCAGTATGAAACCTGTGATTGTACCCAGTATGAAACCAGAATTCTCGAGAAGTTGGACAGATGCGTTTGGAACAGCCTTTATTCATCTCGAGGGCAGCACAGGAGAACGAACCGTGCTTTTGCTTTGTCCGCTCGAGCATGGGCAAAGGGTCTTAAGCATTCTCGAGAATTTAGAATCTTTTAAGGGTCGGATTACCTTAGCTGTACTTGAGCAGAACCACAGCACACCGATAGAAGCGGTTCTGCGTTTCCTCGAGCCTAAAAAAGTGATTGCATTGGATGCGGATAGACTTGTCTCGAGTGGGGATGCGCTCAGCCTCAAGACACAAATTTTTAAGAGCAATTCTGGACTTGAGTACCAACACGGCGGGCAATTCACAGCATGGCAATCGAGTTTAAGTTTGAACGGTTCGCACGGCTCGAGTGTCATGGGTACGATTGCTGCCTCGAGATTAAGTGCAGTGGTGGCGTGTCACCCGCAAGAATTAGTAGAAGTGTTGAGTCAAATTCTGGCTTAAAATCAGGAAACCCACTCGATTTAAATTGTCGAGTGGGTTTCTTCTTACAGGTTTTAGTTTGCTGCGCCCGGACTTAAGGTTGGTGTAGTTGTCCAGTCAGCAAAGGCATTATTAGTATCTTTACCATTTGGTGAACGAATCAATGCACCGACTACTATATTACTATCGGCGATGGGTGCGGGTAAAGCTGTACCCTCAACCAAATTAAATGTACCAGAAATACCTGCTAGTGTAGCTGCTGTGATACTGCCTTCATAGCTTAAGGCATCAACAATAGAATTGGTATTGGTATTTACCAAGGCAATACCATCTGGTGAGCCGTTTTGAATTTGATCATTAGTTCCAGCGAATGCAATTTCAACACTGGCTGTGATTGTACCTAGAAAGGTTGTATTTGCAATTACCAAGTAGCTATTTGCAGCTAATGAGACCCCACTCGAGAGATCAACTATTGTATAGCTCGGGTTGCCACTAGCGCCTCCATTAACCAAGAAAACCTTAATGCCTGCAAGCGAAACAGCCGATGCTGTCGGGTTATAAATCTCAATGTATTCGGTTGAATCTGTACCTATTTGGTCATAGTCTACTTCGTTAATCACTAATCCAGTTACCGAAACGCTCGCAGTCACGTTGATTGTGCTTGTGCCATTTATTGCCCCTGCTGTGGCTGTGATAATTGTTCCCGAACCCACTGACGCACCTAAAACCAAACCGCTCGTGTTGACCGTGGCAAATGTAGAACCACCATTTGACCAAGTAACAGTAGGCGCAGTGCAACCAGAAGGTAAGAAATTAGCAGTCAGTTGTTGAGTCGCGCCAACTGCAATACTGGCATTATTTGGAGTGACGCTGAGGCTGATGCAGATAGGTGCAACAACAATGTTAAATGTATTGCTTGACATCACCATTGCGCCAAAAGTGCCTTTGACCGTCAGGGTGTATGTACCCGCAAACACAGTATTATCCACACTCAAGTTTAAAGTGCTTGTGCCACTCGAGTTTGGATTGTTGGTAAAGCTACCAGTGATTCCAGCATTGGCTGGGCTAACCTCGAGACTCAGGGTAACTGGGTCTGTAAAGCTGGTACGGTTGACTGTAATTGTACTTGTGGCTGTTCCAGTTGCACCAACAGTGTAATTGCTGTTGCTTAAAGCACTGGCACTGACCGAAAAACCAGAGCCTAGGTTTAAGCCCACAACCACAGGGTCATGGTCGCTCGAGCGGAAAGCATTGGCGGCGTATAAACTGGTTGTTTGGGCAGGCGTTTTAATGACTTTGTTGGATACAATAGCGCTTGGGTCTAGTTGGGTGTTGTAATCGAGTGAGGTTGGTTCATCGGCATTGATGTGCCATTTGGCTGCGCCTGCCAGTTGGGTGGTCAAACTGGTGCTACCAAGGGCATGGTCAAGGCTTCCCCAAGCGCCATCAAAAGCATAAGAATAGGTACTGAGTGGCAATAAATTGGTGTAGACAGTCTCGAGTTCGGTAATTGGGTCTTCTTTGGCGTAAGCGTTCAGGTCGCCCATAATCAGATAATCGGTGTCGGTTGTGCCAGTAGGGTTGGTGGCAAGCCATGCTTTCAGGTCTTTAGAGGCACGTACTCGAGTTCCGTTGGAATTGCCTTGTCCATCATTGGTGTCTGTGTCGCCTGTTCCACCAGCACTCGAGCCTTTAGATTTGAAGTGATTCATCACGGCGGTAAAGGACTCAGCACTCGAGATTTGTTGGAAGGTCACAGCGATTGGTTTGCGGTTGTTATTGTCAAAGGCTGCGACTAAATCAGTGTTGCCGTCGTAACCTGCGGGTACAGTAAAAGCCGCACCTGATGCTACTGTAACAGCCCCAACGGTGGTGGTACTAAGTCC
>JBEGTV010000106.1:0-7616 GCA_041179225.1 Deinococcota bacterium
CTAGTGCCATGAATGATTTGTTTGACGATACCAGCCCGATTCCCGAAACACGGGTGCTGCGCGAACAACTCGAGACCCTAGGCAATCAATTGGTCTGGAAAATCGGTAAGGACGAAACTTCCGAACGTGTGATTGTCCGCGTGGGTTATGCCAATGCCACCCAGAGTTTTAGGGATTTACCAAAATTGCGTGGCGCAACCGACCAAGAAATCGCTGCCGCCGCCAAAGACAATGAAATAACAGTTGAGTGGATTGAATGAACATAGAAACCACGAAAAACTTTGTTCTCGAGTATTCGGGTTCGCTTTCAGAAGCCATTTTGTACTTGTGTGACGTGCAGAAAAGCCTTGCCCATGTACAATTTATAAAAGGCTTACGACTCGAGCAGAATCATGTTTACGCTGACCTGGTGGTTGAAGTGCCAGTCTTAGGTACACAGCGCCTTGATTTTCATTCGGTTCTCGAGCCGCACAGCATCGGGGCAAACCTGATTGCCCAACCTTTACAGGGCAGGGCATGGGCGGAAGTTTCAGGGCAGGGGAAAGCTGTGCAAATTTTAGAGCGAGTAGAAATTCATTATGCGCTGCAAATTACTGTGCATCTTGAGTTACCAAGTGCTGATAAATGGGGTGGGCGTGCCTTTGAAAAAATGGCTCAAGCCACCGCTAAAACTGCAATTGAACGCATGACAAAAGAATTTGGGCATGGGGTGCAAATGGGAATGGATTGACCAAATACTAGAGAAAACTTAAGAATCAGGCTACACTGCTCCTATGGCACGTAAGGATTTAATTCATGATGCAATTGTTGCCAGCTTAGAAAAAGCAGGTTGGACAATCACTCATGACCCATTGCGCTTAGTCTTTGAGGAAAAACCACTTGCTATAGACTTAGGTGCGGAATTGGTCTCGGCGGAACGCAATAATCAAAAAATTGCTGTGGAGATTAAAAGTTTTATCAGTAATTCAAGCCTTACTGATTTCCATGCCGCACTTGGACAATACATTAATTACCGAATTGCGTTATCTAAACTCGAGCCAGACCGAGCCTTATTTTTGGCAGTCGGTGAAGATGCTTACCAAGATTTTTTTGACTCAAGATTTGCACAAACAGTCATTCAAGAAACCAAGATGAACTTAATTGTTTGTGCCATTGAGCGAGAGGAATTGATTTTATGGAACGAACACAAGAACTAGAAAACCTGATCATACAAGTTCTAAGCGAATTCCGAGATTATTACAACCAAGGCAACGGAACACCAATTCAATTGATTGCCGATAAAGAAACCAAACATTACCAACTTGCCATGATTGGCTGGGAAAACAAGAAACGGCACTTTGGAGTGTTAGCGCATTTGTGTATCAAAAACAGTAAGGTAAACCTCGAGTATAATGGTACTGAAGAAGATTTTATTGCTGACCTCGAGAAATTGGGCGTGCAGAAATCCGAGGTGGTGGTGGCGTTTCATGCACCGTATTTGCGTCCATTAACTGGGTATGCACTCGAGTAAAGCGTGATAGGCGTGCAGCTTTTGTGCTAAACCCCAAGACTCGAGCAGAAAACTACACCAAGCGAATCTCGAGACGTTTACCAAGGGCAATAGCGGCTCGCTCGAGGGTTTGCAAAGTTGCACTTTGATTATTTGGATCGAGCAAACGGTCAAGGGCAGCACGACTGGTATTCATGCGTTTAGCCAACTCAGTTTTACTGATTTTCTTAGATTCCAAAGTTTCTAAAAGCTGATACGCAATCACTCGTTTCATGGCTAGGGCTTCGGCATCAGCAAGGATACCTTCTTCGAGTAGAAAATCATCAAAATTACTGCCAATGTGTTTCATGGGGATAAGTGTACCAAAAAAGATACGATTTGCCAAGATGTGGTATTTGAGTAAAGCGTGCTAGAATTTTGGTGGCAGCCCTGTGCTAAACGCCAAGGCTCGAGCCGTAACCAAAAAGGAGTTTTATGACCCAAGCCAGTTCAACTCTAAAAAAATGGCAAGCGGTACTCGAGAACCCTTCGCTACACGATTTACCCTATAAAATCGAACTGAACGAAAGAGGGCAATTACTGATGAGTCCAGTCACCAAACGCCATACATTTTTGCAATACTTAATAGCAAAACATCTCGAGCAACTACTAACAGG
Source organism: Deinococcota bacterium (assembly GCA_041179225.1). Taxonomy (GTDB): domain Bacteria; phylum Deinococcota; class Deinococci; order Deinococcales; family JAAFIG01; genus JAAFIG01. The sequence continues at coordinate 2,146 of JBEGTV010000106.1, forward strand.
TGGTTATGCACTTCAAGAAGTCAGTATCCTAACCAGCAAAGGTATACGGGTGGCTGATGTTGCATGGGCGCTCGAAACGCATTTTCATAATGAACCCAACGATGTCTTCACAAAAGCCCCAAACATCTGCATAGAAGTCTGGAATAACAGCAACACCAAAGAAGAATTTCTCGAGAAACGCGGCTTGTACTTTGCCGCAGGCGCAATAGAAGTTTGGGAATGCGACCAAAATGGCAATATGCAGTTTTTTAAGGCAAATGGTTTACTTGAGCAATCACTTTTGGTAACAGATTTCCCAAAAGTGATTTCGACAGCCTTTAACTAAGGCGCTCGAGCAAAAACGCAGATTTTGTGGGTATCCCTGTGCTAAATGCTAAGGCTCGAGCCTTGGTGAACTTGCTTGACAATGATAATCGTCTAGTCTAAGCTATACTAATGCGGCTATACCTTGCCCGACACCCAGACCGAATAACCAGCAAGCACCCACGAATCATTGAAGATATGCTCGAGCTTTGCGAACACCATCAGCTTGCTGTGAACGCCATGATTGGAATGCTCGAAGATTTATCCGAGTTTGATCTCAAAACCAGATACGCTAAAAAGCTAATGGATTACCCACTTTGGGAACTCAAAACCCGTTCTCGAGGCGGAGAAAAAGGCGGAGCGCGAATCTATTTCTTTGTCGAAAACAACATTGCTTACATCTGCAATGCCGAAGTCAAAACAGGCAACGAACCAAGTGAACATAAACTCGAGGAAGCCCTAGAAATACTGGTCGCACATCGCGCAGGGAGGAAAATATGAACCCACGAATCAAAGCCATGCTCGAGACGTTCACAGCCGAAGAAATCCGCACAGGGATTCTCGAAAATAAGCAAAACAAAACAGTTCTCACAACCACACCAACCGAACTTGAGCGTACTTTCAAAGCCGAATTACTGGCTCGAAACGCAGGGACTTTATTACGCCAAGCGCGTGAAGCTCGAGGGAAAAGCCTGAGTAAATTAGGTTTGGAACTTGGTATTAGTAAAGGCAGGGTGCATCAGCGAGAACAAGCCAGTGCTAACCTAGAAATTAAAACGATTCTTGAGCAAGCCGATGCACTCGAGTACGAAGTGGAATTGGTGCTAAGACCAAAGCAAGGTGGGCAGGAAATACGAGCATTATTATAAAATGTACTCGAGAAAGCGTGATAGAATTTTGTGTACAGCCTTAGTGCTAAACGCCAAAGCTCGAGAAGTTGTATTTAAGTTTACACTACCTTAAAATATGTCCACTTAGACAACCAATCCAAAACCACCATAACAGGAGTTAAAGTGCGTTTAGTAATAGAAAATTTCATTTGTATAAAAAAAGCAGAAGTTCAATTCTCAGAATATACCGTTTTTATTGGTGAGCAAGCATCTGGGAAAAGTCTAATTAGCAAATTATACTTTTTCTTACGTGATTCAGTTTCCACCAGCATAGTTTCAACTATTCCGAAAAAAGGCTGGGATGATTTCAAGTTGGAAATTTTGGAGAAATTTGATTCAATATTTCCCGAGTATTCTTGGAGAAATACAAGTTTTTCAGTTAAAATGCTGAATGAGTCAAACTTAGAAGTAATTAAAATTTTGCACAAAAAAGGTCGGAAGTCGGTTGAGCTAATCTTTTCCCCCCAATTTAGAACAGATTACGACACTATAAAAAATCTGTATGAGGTAGCCAAAAAGTCTAATAAAAACACATTTGAATATTTTGAAAGAGATTTCATGTCTATAGATTTATTGTCTCGAGCATATAAAAAACTTAAAAACAAAGATTTTATGGAAGACGTTACCTATATTCCATCTGGAAGATCGTTTTTTTCTGTTATTAGGGATAATGTTTTCGGGTTTCTTTCCGAAAATATCGGTATTGATCCGTTTCTAAAGTCTTTTGGAAGATTTTATGAGTTCTCAAAACGAATTAATTTGGCACGAAGAGTAAATCGGAAAGACCTACAAAAGTTTGATGAACTTTCTTACTTTGTCCTAAAGGGTGAATTTCAAACGGAAAAAAATGATGATTGGATTATGGCAAATGATAGAAAAGTTCTAGTTTCTAATTCTTCATCTGGACAACAAGAGGCATTGCCGCTCATGTTGGGTTTGCGAGCATTATTGATTAGTAAATCTGTACTTGGAGTAAGGTCAGTAATCGTTGAAGAGCCAGAAGCACATCTTTTTCCAGATTCTCAGAAGTCAATTATAGAAGCGATTTTTCTCGCAAATGATTTAGGTATGAATTCTAAGTTCCTCATAACAACACATAGTCCTTATATATTATCTTGTATCAATAATCAGCTCATCAAAAGACAAAATGCCAAAGACAGTGTTACAAAAAATGTAAGTATTGCAGCATATTTTCTTTCTGGTGGAAATGTAACAAGTATATTGGATGCTGAAACTGGTTTAATCAATGGAAACGCTCTCGACAGTGTTTCAGATTCATTGGCTAAAGAATTTTATGACATCTTGGGGAATCTTTAATGGCAAAACCTGTTGTTGTTGAAGAAAATAATAGAAAGTTCACTTTAAATACATCTAATGCAGCTTCTGCTGCGAAAATCCGTATCGATGGAGATGTGATAAGAAGTCAAGAAGTCAAAAAATGTGATTTCATGATTTCTGTTGCTTATTTGGAATCTAGGTTTGTTTACTTGGTTGAGTTGAAAGGTTCAGATATACCAAGAGCAATTGAGCAACTAGAAAGCACTATCCGTTTACTTTCTTCAGAATTACAAACCTATAACCATAAAGAAGCACACGCTGTTTGTTCTAAAGTAAATCCAGCTTTCAGCACAAATATACAAATTAGTACGATAAAATTTCTCAGAATTGGCTTTAAATTAGGTATTCATAGCGACAGGGGAATTGTATCTTGCAAAAGTTTAGATTTAGAAAAAGCAGCTAAAATGAAACCAAAGAAATAGTCTCATGCTTAAATCTCTTTCTCTTTTCAGTGGTTGTGGCGGCTTGGATAGTGGTGTCTTCCAAGCTAGTTTCACGCCATTGGCACTTGCCGAAGTAACGCCTCATGCCACCAAAACCTTGTCGCGTTGGCTCGAGTAAAAGGGCTTAAAAATTCCCAGTTCAGCTTTGCAGCAAATACACGGCTCGAGCATCCAGCCCAATTTTGCCAGTGGCATCTAAGCGTTTTAGCACTGCTTCAAATTGCCAGTCCCGCGCCCAGAGCCGTTTTATTGCCAGTAGCACTTCGCGTTTGCCATTGGCGGGTTCTAGGTGCTTTTCGTTTTCTCGGCGTAAAATCTGGCGGCTCGAGAAGTGCGTATTGTCAAAAGCTGTGTAAATTTGACTGATAAAATCTTCGAGCATGGTGGCTTCTAAAATTTGTTTGCTGGCTTTTGAACACAGCACTTCGAGTAAATCTTCGTCTAACCGCCTTGGGTTGATTGGCTTAAATAAGTCTCGTAGATTCTCGGGCAGGTTATTGGAGACATAAAATTGTTCTTCGGCTCGAGCGGTGATGATAAAACCAGTTTTTCCAATCAAGGTCTTACTTTCCACTCCGACTTGGTTGGTGGGTAATTTTTGGCTTTCGGCAAAAGTACAAAGCAACATGCTTAAAACGTATCATTTACTCATGTCTGAAACCAATCTTCGGGTGTTACTTCGTTCGATGCAGCCAGTCCTGAATCCAAATACTTATGTTTTTGTGACTGTGCCGCTTGGCTCGAGTTTCCCAGATGGAATTGGCTCGAGTCTCCCAGATGGAATTATTGGAATGTTTTGTGAACCCGAAGGCATGACTCTGATTCTCGAGAAATCCCGTGCCGATACGCTTAATCTTGAGTACAGTACAGAACTCGCGTGGATTGGTTTAAGTGTCCATTCCAGTCTCGAGGCGGTGGGTTTAACGGCTGCTTTTGCCACTGCGCTGACCAGTGCGGGTATTTCTTGTAATGTGGTAGCGGCTTTTTATCATGATCATATCTTTGTGCCGTCTGCTCGAGCCGAAGATGCAATGCGGGTTTTGTTGGCTTTGGCACTCGAGTCTTAGCTAGTAAAAAGTCTCATGCTTATCGTAAACAGAGTGTCATAATCTGGTCATGTGGCGTAGAGCTTTTCAAATGGGTGGGTTGGTCTTGGCGCTTTTAAGTTTATTATCGTTTTATATTGTCGAAACCAAACCCAAACAAAAAAGCGTGGCTCAACCTAATTTAATTGCTGCTAATGGTATGACTCCTGTGGTTAATATCGCGGTGGCAGGGCGTGACATTGAGTATTGCAAACCGGGTTATGGTCCGATTGGTTTGGAAGCCGAACCGTGTGAGGGCATCGAGCGGTATGGACGAACCGACACGATGATGTTTGTGCGGATTCAACCGGGGCGGGTGGATGTGATTTCGATTCCTCGGGATACTTATATTCAGGATCGTTTTGGGGCGCATAAAATGAACAGCAGTTTCCCCTCGGGGGGTAAGGAAGCTGTGGCGGCGGCTGGAATTACCGATTATAAGGATGCGGCTGCCGAACAGCCTTTTCGGGAGGGTGGCTCGAAGGCATTTAAGGAATCTATTGAGCAACTCTTGGGTGTGACCATAGATTACACAGTGATTTTTAATGTCGAATTGGTCGAAAAAGTGATTGATGCGCTTGGTGGGGTGGATGTTTATGTGCCAGAACCGATGAAATGGACTGACCGAGCGGCGGGTTTGTACATTGATATTCCAGTCGGTAATGTCCATTTGAATGGCAAAAAAGCGGTTGAGTATCTGCGTTTCCGGCATGGGGTCGGTTCAGATTACGCTCGGATGGACAGAGGCAAAGATGTGATTGGGAAATTACTCAAGAAGCTGAAAAGCCCGGCTGCCTTAAACTTAATTCCAACCATGATTGGTGCTTTACAAAATGATGTGATTACCAATGCCAATTTAGAATTTGCCCAGAGCATGATTGGTCACTCGAGGAATTTAACGCCGCATTTTCATACGTTGCCAACCATTGAGGATGAACGCTACGGTTCGTATTTGATTACGGATATGCCTAAAGTCCAAGAACTGATGCAGAGCATCACCAACCCCACGCCTGTCAATCTCGAGACTGCACCCAGCACCCTACCCACTATTGTCAATCAAAGTGGTGTATCTGGTCTTGGGCGGGCATTAGCTAAGTACCTTGAGCGCAACGGCTGGGGAACACTCGAAGTGATTCCGTCCGATGTGGTCAGTGCCGAGCCAACCCGAATTGTGCGTCGCGCTTGGGGCAGTTTAGAGAGTGCCGAATTCTATGCTCGAGTCCTTGGGGCTGGGGTCAGCACCCCGTACCGTTATCCCGATGGGGCTGGGGCAGTTGCAATTGTGCTTGGGAAGGATGCGGGTAGTAAGTTTGGGGCTTTGGCAGTCGAAGCCAGTCGGCAACGCAGCCCGTAAGAAATAAACACTTATCTCATGGTTTAACTGTGATGTTGCCAGATTATCCATAGACGAC
>JBEGTV010000107.1:0-7602 GCA_041179225.1 Deinococcota bacterium
TTGCGTCCGCATTTAGCTGGGGTAAGTTTGTGTTTTGCAGAAATTAAAATTGAACGCCTCGAGATTCTAGAATTTAATGGACACGAAGGGTTAGCCCAAAACTTAATCTCTAGTCAAGAACCAGATGATGCGGTGCTACTCGAGGCAGTTCTATCGGGCAGTAATGCTTTTTTTGATGTTTTGCCCCTAAAGGAAGGACGTTTTTCAAAAATTGGAATTACAGCCCTTAGTGTTTTGCCTTTATCCAATGGCATGGCGCTTTTAGCCTTGCGTCGCGCTCAGGCAGCCAGTTGGACTCCAAGCGAACGGCATTTATTGGGAGCTTCTGGGCGAATGATTGGTGCAGCCTTGGAGCGGTTACGGGTTGCCGAAGCCTTATTTGAGGCTCGAGTCCGAGCCGAATTACTAGCGGGTTTATCAGATGCGTTGCAAACCGCTCAGACCGCCGATGAAGTGGCACATATTGCTATGCGTTTACTTGCCCCGAGTTTACGAGCAGCAAATATTTTTTCTTTACGAGTGATACGTGAACCACAACAGATCATGGTGCGAGGTATGGGCGCTTGGGGTCATGTCCCCGAAGTTTATGGAAATCATTTTGCTGCGCCGGGTTTACCGCTCGAGAAAACCACCATGACCCGAGTGGTGGTTGAACAAAACCGCGCTCATTACGAAGATAATTATGTTCGGCGACAAAGTGGGGAAAGTGTCGCCTTGGGTATTGAGCCAGTGCGGAATTTAGCTGGACAAGTAATTGCACTTATATCTGTTGGACGCGATTCGAGTTTAGGAGTTTGGCGTAGTAGTGAACGCGAATTGCTGGCTCGAGCCGCCGCGACAGTTGGTTTGGCTTTAGAGCGAGCCGAAGTACGTGAGGAATTGCTTCGAGCTAAGCAACGCGCCGAAGTTTTATCGCGTTTATCCGATGCGCTACAAGTGGCACAAACGGGCGAGGAAGTGGCTGAATTTGCCATGAAATTACTTGCACCGAGCTTAAATGCCGTGAATATCATTACCTTACGCATAGATTCCAGACCCGATGGTGTTTTTTTGCGTTCGATGGGCGTTTGGGGTGAATTACCTGATTTATACGATGGTTACTTTCGCAGTCCGGGGGTAAATATCGAAACCACCAGAATTTCCAAACGAATTTACGAAACCAATGACCCTTATTATCACACTGTTTATATTGACCCTGACGTAAAAGAATTATCAAACCGCCAAGTCAGCGTTGGGCTTGAACCAATCAGTAATTCTCGTGGGAAGGTACTTGCCATTTTATCAGTCGGACGAGACCCGTTGGCTGGTGCTTGGATGCCGAGCGAAATGAAACTGATGGCACAAGCGGCTGCCACCATTGGTTTAGCTTTAGAACGCGCCGAGAACCGTGAATTACTCGAGACTCGGGCAACTGCACTCGAAGAAAAAAGCCGTGCCTTAGAAGCCAAAAGTGCCGAGATGGAAGCCTTTGTCTACAGTGTTTCACATGACTTAAAAAGCCCAATGGTGTCCATGGAAGGCATGAGTGTGCTGCTCGAAGAAAGCCTAGCCAGCCAAGAATATGGCGAACTCGAGTTTTTTGTGACTCGTTTACGGGCAAATGTTCAAACCATGACTGCTTTGGTTAATGGTTTACTTGAGCTTTCACGGGTTGGACGAATAGATGAAAGCATGGATGAAGTTCACATCACACATGTGATTCAAACCGTACTGAATGAACTAGAAGGACGAATTGCCGAAAAACAAATTCAGATTAAACGCCCAAGCCATTTCCCAACCGTTAGTTATGCCCCTGAACGGCTTTACCAAATTTTTAGTAACTTAATTGGTAATGCTGTAAAATTCATGAACCCGAACAGTCAAAATATTCTTGAACTAGGATTTAAGAAAAGAAATCAGTATCTTGAATTGATGATCCGAGACAATGGTATTGGGATTGCCTCGCATTTACGGCAAAAAGCCTTAGAACTCTTCTCGAGATTAAACCCAGCCGTCGAAGGCACAGGTGTAGGCTTAGCCATGGTCAAACGCATTGTCGAACACAACGGCGGTAGCATTCGGCTCGAGGACACCAATGGCGGTGGACTGACCGTTATTTTTACGCTTCCACTCGAACGGGTTCTGGAATTTCCAGTGCTACCACCAACTCCAGTAAGTCCGCCACAATAAAATCAGGTTTAGGTTGTACTTCCTCACTCGAAAAAGCCCCGTGCTGCTCGAGTTCGCCCAGCCATTCTTGATGGATAGCAGTCAAAAAACTTGGATGATGTGGGCGTTCAAAAATCGGCACAGTTTGCAATTCTGGGGGCATAAAACGCCAAACCCATGCCCCGCGAACACCCGCATTATTGGCACAAGCAATATCATGGGTCAGTAAATCCCCAACATGCACCAGTCCCTCGAGTGCATTTTTATCATCGGTAAGGGTTGTTAAGGCATGTAAGAAACCAGCTTGGGGTTTCACAGAACCAGTCGTGTCTGGCGCAAGAGTTGCCCCAAAGACCAAACCGTACTGCTCGAGAACAAAATTCTGGTACTTAGCAAAACCATTTGTGCCTAACGCAAGTAACCAGCCCTTCGCATCTAATTTCTCTAAGGCGCGTTGCGTATCGGCATATAAAAGGGTTTCATCCCAGTCTGATTTTGCAGCCACCTCGAGAATCCGAGGTAAACGCGGTGCGCCTAACACATCACAAATTTGGTCATGAATGTCATCCCAGTCAAAAGCGGTGACAGGATTATCTGAAGCAAAACGCCGTCTGTACTCGAGCCGAAAGCCTTCGGCAAGTTGCGGAGTCGAAAACTCTGTTCTTAAGCGCTTAAAAACAGTTTTTCCCATTGGTGAATCCAGAAGTGTTCCATCTAAATCAAAAGAAATCCAAGGCATATCTCGAGCCTACCAAACTAGAGTGTTGGTTAAAAGTCAGTGGTGTGTTCCTTCAACATAAACTACCTTATTTGCTCGATAAACAATTCCACGCATCCCAAAGCCTTAAAAGAATTGGTACATTCACTACAAAATGAATGGGTACATTCACTGCAAAAAGAACAAAACTTGTTATTAAAACAACCACCATTCAAGCCAATTTATTTCAGGTTGTCCACCGGCTAACGCCCCCGTAACTGCCCTTGTAATTTCTCGAGTAAGCCTAGTGCTTCTAAGGGCGTTAATCTGGCAATATCAAGCTCGAGAATCTGCCCTGAAATACTTTGGGCTGCGTCTGCCGAGTTGGTCTCGAGCGCCCGTAGAATCGCCCCGGCTCGAGTTGTCACGCTTGGGGGTAGCCCCGCCAGTTGTGCCACATGCACCCCATAGCTTTTGCTGGCAGCCCCAGTCATGACTTGATGGTAAAAGCGCAGTCCGTTTTGGGCTTCTTCTTCGGCAGCAACGTGCATGTTGACCACACCCGCTAAGCGATGCTCGAGTTTGGTCAGTTCAAAGTAATGCGTGGCAAATAACACCGCCGCATTGGTTTGACTTAGGAATTCAATGGCAGCTTGGGCAATGGCGAGACCGTCGTATGTGCCAGTCCCGCGTCCGATTTCGTCCAGTATTACCAAGCTATTTTCCGATACCCCATGCAGAATTTGTGCCAGTTCACGCATTTCGACCATAAAGGTACTCGCGCCACCTGCCAAGTCATCGGATGCACCAATACGGGTAAAAATACGATCAAAAATACGAACCTGAGCCGATTTTGCAGGTACGAACGAACCGACTTGGGCAAGCAGTGCAATTAACGCTGTTTGGCGTAAAAAAGTGCTTTTGCCGCTCATGTTTGGTCCAGTAATCAAATGAATTCGGCTCGAGTCAGTCAGCAGCACATCGTTTGGCACGAAGTTTTCTAGGGTGGTTTCGACCACGGCATGGCGTGCCTCGAGAATTCGGATTTCGCCGTTCTCAAGAATACTGGGTTGCACATAATTGCGGTTGGCAGCAATTTCTGCCAAATTGGCAATCACATCTAAATCGGCAATGGCGCTGCTTAGGAGTTGTAAACGTTCGGTCTGAGCCGATAACTGACTGCGAAGCTCCAAGAAAACGGTGTACTCCCGAGCTTGGGCGCGTTCTTCAAAATGCAGTACCTCACGTTCTTTTTCGCGCAAATCTGGGCGAGTAAAACGCATTCGGTCTTTGAGGGTGGCGACTGCACGGTAATCATCTGGAACAAGGTGCTTGTGCGGATTGGTAATCTCGAGGAAATACCCGAATACATTGTTGTAACCCACTTTTAAGCCGTTAATTCCTGTGCGAATGCGCTCCGAAGCCTCGAGTTGGGCAATCCAAGTTCGTCCTTCGAGTCCTCGGGTGCGGTACTCGTCGAGTTCGGCATCAAAACCATCGCGGATGAAGCCACCTTCGGTTAGTTTTAAGGGCGGGGTTTCGATTAAGGAGGCTCGTACCAGTTCGGCAGCGTGGTTAATTGGGTCTAATCGGGTTTGTAGGTCACGCAGTAACCTTGCTTCGAGTGGCTCGAGTAGGGCTTGGAGTTCTGGGATGAGTTCTAAGGTTCGCAATAACGCATTTAAGTCCCGAGCATTGGCGCGTTGCATTGCCACTCGGGTAGCAAGTCGCTCGAGGTCATGGGCGCGGTACAGGGCAGCACGAATGGCTTTGCGGCTCTCAGATTCTCGGTGCAGCGTAGCAACCGCCTCGAGTCGTTCAGTAATCAAGTGGGCATCCAGAAGCGGCGCTCGCAACCACGCCTTTAAGCGCCGACGACCAGGAGCAGTGCGGGTATCGTTTAATGCCCCAAACAACGTGGCACGTTCAGGGGCAGTTGGCGAAAGCGGCGTAAACACCTCGAGCGCCCGCAGTGCCGCCTCATCGAGCCGCATTTGCGCTCCGGGGTCATAACGCTGCACCCGTCGAACCGAAGGCAAATTGGGATGCTCGAGAACCCGACTGGCGTATTCTAAAACCGCGCCGCAAACTCGGCGTAGCGCGGTTGTCTCGAGCATACTGGGGGGCGTGCCAAATTGAGCGGTTAAAGCGCGTTCGGCATCCATCAGTTCAAAACTGGCGCTCGAGCGCATGACTGGGAAACGCGCATTAAACTCGAGCATAAAAGCCGTATTTTGTTCTAATTCTGGCGCAAGCAGCACCTCGGCAGGACGATACCGTGCCAGTTCATCGTACAATGCGCCCCGACTCGAGACTTGGCAGCACCTAAATTCGCCGGTACTGACATCTAAAAGCGCCAGTGCATAGCCATCACCACTGGCAACACTGGCGAGGAAATTCTCTTCACCACGCAGAATATCCTCAAGTGCCACCGTACCAGGTGTGATCAGTTGGGTAACAGCACGATCTACTAGACCTTTAGCGGTGCTGGGGTCTTCGACTTGCTCAGCTACAGCAATACGCTGACCAAGTTTTAATAAGCGCTCGATATGGGTTTCGGCTGCCCGCACCGGAATTCCAGCCATTGGCGTGGAAAAATCTTTACTGGCTTTATGGGTTAGGGTGATATTCAAGAGCTTTGAAAGCCGTTCAGCATCCTCACCGAAAGCCTCAAAAAAATCGCCGACCTGAAAAAGCAAGACGTACTCAGCGTATTGATCACGCAATTTAATGTACTGTTCGAGTAGTGGCGGTAATGCCCCTGAACCTGTTCCTTTAAGCGACACGCCCCCTAGTATACCGTTCAACTATTTCGCTGTGTTGCCTCTTTAGTGCTTACAGCTACGAAATTCTAGTACACTTTTCATAACTTGGGGTTTCAAGAAAAATTCTAGTGTTTTAATCAAGGAGTGAGTCGTATGAAAATCATTGGTTTAATTGGTGGCATGAGTTGGGAATCGAGCCTCCAATACTATAAAATTATCAACGAAACAGTACGGAACAGAATTCATCCGCTCGAGAATGCCAACAGCCTAATGTTTACTGTGAATTTTCATGAAATTGAGCGTTTGCAACATGCTGAACGCTGGAATGAAGCAGGCGAAATTCTGGCAGATGCTGCCTTTCGACTCGAGTCTGGCGGGGCAGACTGCATTGTGCTTTGTACCAACACGATGCACAAATTAGCCGATTTTATTACCGAGGCAGTAAGTATTCCAATGCTTCACATTGCCGATGCCACCGCCAAAGCAGTAATGGCTCGAGGTATCAAACGAATTGGCTTACTCGGCACAGCTTTTACAATGGAACACGAATTTTATAAAGGGCGACTCGAGCAGGGTTTTGGTCTCGAGGTGCTAACACCTCCGAAACCAGACCGTGACCTTGTTCACCGTGTCATTTATGATGAATTGTGTGCGGGGTTGGTTAAACCTGAAAGCAAACTCGAGTACGTGCGGATTATGCAAGACCTTGTGGAAGCTGGCGCAAAAGGCATTATTCTTGGTTGTACCGAAATCATGCTGCTGGTTGGGCAGTCAGACTCGAGTGTACCCGTATTTGATACCACCACGCTTCATGGGCTAGCGGCTGTGGATTTCGCTTTGCAGGAATAGAGTTGAGGGAATTAAGCCTGTGCCAGTGGTGGTTTGGGGGCTTCTTCGCGCATTGATTGCCGAAACTCTCGCATTGCACTGGCAAGTAAATCTATTTGCCGACCTAAGACTGGGAAAACATCTTCGACTTTGCCGTAAAAATTTTCGATAGCCACGCAGACATCATTTTGCATGATGTAAAACTTAGCGGCTTTATAATCGGTGTTGAGTTTCATGATGGTACGTGTAGCACGTTCAGTTTCTTCTTCAGTCTCGAGTTCCCAAAAATAGGGCACCATTAGACGAAAAAAAGTTTCGTCTTTTTCATTGGCGAACAGCACAAAGTTAATCCGTTCATGCTTGAAGGAAATATCTTGGTCATTATCGAGTTCTGGGCGGTAGCCTTGTTCGGTTAGCCATGCCATGTATGTTTCGGTCTTGGTCATAGCTCATAGCATCTCGCGTTTTTGGGTTTCCGTCAACTCCTCAATATGCGTATTCGTCAACTCCTCAATATGCGTATTGGTTACTGGCAATTTGGCGCATCAAGTTCAAAACACGGTACAATTTGGCATGATTGTTGTTGTGGGCAGCCTGAACCTTGATTATGTGACTCGAGTTGAACGTCATCCTAAACCGGGTGAAACGGTACTGGGTTCCGACTTAGAGCTTCATCCGGGTGGGAAAGGTGCGAATCAGGCAGTCGCGGTGGCTCGAGCCGGGGCGAAAGTGCGGATGGTTGGGTGTTTGGGTTCGGATATAGCAGGGAGTTTACTGCGTGGAAGTCTTGAACGCGAAGGTGTGGACACCAGCAGTTTACAAACCTTAGAAACAGCCAGTGGTTCGGCTTTTATTGCGCTCAATTCGGCTGGGCAGAACACCATTGTCGTCTCACAAGGTGCAAATGGTAAATTACGACCATCAGACCTGCGAGTGCAGACCTTCTCGGATGCCAAATTGGTTTTGTTACAACTCGAGATTCCCCTCGAAACTGCTTTGGCTGCCGCGAAACTTGGAAGGGTGGCTGGGGCGCGAGTGGTCTTAAATCTAGCACCAGCCCAAGCCCTCGAGCCTAATCAATTGCGTGACGTGACCACATTGGTGGTCAATGAAACCGAAGCAGGAGTCTTGCTTGGGCGAGCGCCACAGAACATTAAAGAAGCA
>JBEGTV010000108.1:0-7572 GCA_041179225.1 Deinococcota bacterium
GTCGTGAGCGAGAAGCCGCACAAGTTCCAAAGTAGGCAGTAAATCAAGGTCTTTGCTGTTTGGGTTAATGCTTTCTGTGCCAGTACCAGTTGCGCCAATCGTCATGGCTTAGTTTACACTTAAGCCTGTGTTACCAACTCGAGCATATGCCACTTTGAATTTGCGTTGGAATCCGTTCTCTGAACCCAATCAAGAAGAACGGGCTGATTTAGCCGTGCAGATGCCAAAATTTTCCCTCGAGCCAAAAAAAGCCATTTTAATTCTTGGTGAAAAAGGACGTGGCAAAACCACCCATTTACTGGCACTACACCAAAAAAACTTGGATGCACCTTATCTTCACTTGCCAGAATTTGGCAAGCATCCAAGTATTCCCCCTACCGAACTTATTTTCTTGGACGAAGCCCAACGTTTACCGCGACTAACCCGAAGGTTGATTTGGCAACGCGCCAAGACATGGGTGATTGCCTCACATGAAAATCATAGCCGTGAACTCGAGCAGGCTGGTTTTAAGGTAGAAATTCTGCACTTAACAGGTTTAACCCTAGAAAAACTCGAAGCAGTCATCGAAAAACGGCTCGAATGGGCGCGGCGTTCTGACCTCGAGCCACCACGCATCCCACAACAAAAACTCGAGCAGCTACTAAAACAATTTGGTGATGACTTACGCAGTATTGAAGGGGCGTTGTACGATGAGTACCAGAAATTATCAAAGGAGTCCTTATGAGTTTTAAGCTCGAGATTCGACTTGACCGCCCTGATGGAGTCTACATTGCTGGTGACACGGTTTCTGGGGTTGTTACAATTCACGACTCCGACGGCGGACGAGGAAAAATTCAACTTGTGCGCGAATGGCGAGCGCACGGACGCGGACATGGCGATCATGGCTCTCGAGCCGAAGTGACGATTGCCGAGACTTGGGGGGCTGGAATCAGCGAAGTGCCATTTAGTTTCCCAATGCCGGACGGTCCGTTTACTTACCGAGGCACAAACACCAACTTAGATTGGTATGTTCGAGCCGAAACGGGCGGAATTTTTGGCAAAACCAAAGCCGAAACCGATTTTATTTTTGGTGCAGTCCCCAATATGCCTAGTGTTGATTTTGGACCGGGCTACATCGTACCAGTGGCATATGGCAAGCCAACCACTGGAAACAGCGCCTTTGGCATCATTGCCGTGGCTGTTTTTGGACTTGTTTTTGCAGGCATGGGATTCTTTATTTTCAGTGCCGCCCAACCACCAATTATTGTTGTGATTCCATTCGGCGCGATTTTCCTAGGGGTTTTTGGTTTTATTGCCTATTCGCTCCTTCGCAACAACCTCGCTCAAGCCAGACTAGGTACAGTCAGTCTCGAGATCGAACCGACCCAAGTCCAACCCGGTCAAAGTATTCAAATTCGCTTTGCCACCACTACCAAAGCCGATGTTGACTTATCAAAAATCGAGGTTAAATTGGTACAAAACGAATTTTACGCTACTGGAAGCGGCACAAACCGCAGCACCCACACTGTGCCAATTCTTCAAGAAATGATTCCAATATCTGAAGCACGATCACTACGCGCAGGTGAAAAACTTGAATTTGCAGTAGAAATACCCATTCCAGCTGATGCTGCCACAACATTTAGCGCCCATGACAACAAAGTTACTTGGCAGGTGCAAATTACCTTACCAATCAAAGGTTGGTCAGACTGGCAATACCTTCAAGATATTACTGTGCGCCCATGATTGACACCCACTGCCACTTAGACGCTGTGCCAAACCCCGAAATCAGCGCCGCCGAACTCGAGCTTTTAATTGCCATTGGCTTTAACCCAGAACGTGCAAGAAGCTGCCTTGAATTGTCCGAAAAAATCCCTAATGTTTATGCCACAGTTGGGCTTCACCCCACCGATGCCAATATGTTTTCACCGCAAACTATTGCTGTTCTCGAGGAATTAGCACTGCACAAAAAAGTCGTCGGTATCGGCGAAAGCGGCATGGATTATTATTGGGATGCCGCCACACCAAAAAATCAGGTCTCGAGTCTCGAATGGCAACTGGATTTAGCGCGGCGACTCGAGAAACCGATTGTGATTCACTGCCGAGATAAAGATAATTCTAGGCTCGCCTTTGCCGACTGCACCGCAATTCTTCGCAATGCCGCATGGACAAAAGGCATTCTGCATTGTTTTGCTGGCGACACCGAACTGCTCGAGACTGGCTTAGAACTTGGATTTTACGTGTCTTTTGCGGGCAACCTGACCTATAAAACGGCTCAGAAAATCCGTGATGCGGCGGCTCTTGTGCCAGAAAATCGTTTGCTGGTCGAAACCGACGCGCCTTACCTTGCACCGATTCCATTTCGGGGTAAACCCAACCGCCCTGAGTACGTGCGTCACACCCTCGATACCCTAGCAGCTGTTCGTAAGCTCGAGTTCGCGCAAGTTGAACACATTACCAGTGTCAATGCCCGAGTTGTTTATAGCCTCGAGTGACCGTGTGTTTTGTGCCATCACTGTATTCCAGCCCCACGTACAAAACGCCCTGGTGTTGCGCCCGTGTGTACACCTTGCTCGAGAATCCGCACTCCATTTACCCAGACATCTTGGATACCCACGGATAACTGATGTGGTGCTTCAAAGGTGGCTAAATCTGCGATTTTATCTGGGTCAAACAAAACCAAATCGGCAAAAGTACCCACAGCAATTTTGCCACGGTCAGATAGCCTCAAACGTTGCGCTACTAAACCCGTCATTTTATGGATTGCACTCTCGAGACTAAGTAAACCCTCTTCTCGCACGTACTTTCTTAGGACTCGAGGGAATGTGCCGTATCCACGCGGATGCACAGACTCGAGAGCGGTGCTTGGGTCATGTCCACCTGCATCCGAGGAGATTTTGACAAAGGGCTGTTGCAATTGTAAACGCAAATTATCTTCGGTCATGGTGAAGTAAATTGTGCCAATCCGTTGACGCTCGAGTAACAACAAATCAAAGACTGTATCCACCCAATGCTGCCCTCGAGATGCCGCAATCTCAGAGAGTTTTAGCCCCACATACTGCAAATGTTCCACGTGCCGAAAACCAACGGGCATAATCTGCTCAGGGCGACTGGTGTTCATGTCGCCTGTGCCAACCAGCACTTCTTCACGAATACGGGCGCGAATATCGGGGTTCTCGAGATTATCCCAGAATAAATTGTCCGCACTGATCCATGTTGGCAGTAGCGCATCTAAACCTGTGCCAGAAGCGGGATAGGGGTACATATCGGCGGTGATGTCCACCTTTGAAGCTCGAGCATTTTTTATTTTTGTAATCGCATCTGGCATTTTATGCCAATTGCGTTCACCACTGGCTTTTAAGTGATACACCTCGACAGGCACAGATGCTTCACGTCCAATCAGAATCGCTTCGTCTAACGCCTCGAGAAAGGTGTCACCTTCGGAACGCAAATGCGTAATGTACACACCGCCGTACTGCGCCACAACCTTACAGACTTCTATAATTTCGGCTGTTTGGCAGTAGGCATCAGGTGGATAAATTAAAGCATACGCCACACCCATTGCGCCGTCCTGCATTGCAGATTCCGTAATTGTTCGCATCTGCTCGAGTTGGCTATTCGAGGCTTGCCCCATTTGCATCCCACAAACAAATTCACGCAGCGTCCCACCCGCCAAGAACGAAGCCACATTGACACTGACTTGCCCTTCGAGTGCCTCGAGCCAATCGCCAAAGCGTGTCCATGACTTGGCTTTTTCACGCCAAGCCTCTGGCACAGGGTAACTGGGGGGAATCGGGTTTTGGCGTTGCCCACCAAATGGCGCGGGAGTCCAACCCTCACCCATAACCTCTAAAGTCACGCCCTGAAAAACCTTACCAAGACAACGCCCGTCGCGCATCAGTGGAACAATGCTATGGCTTTGAATATCAATAAAGCCCGGAGCAAGCACCAAACCACCTGCATCAAGCACTTCCCTAGCCTGCCCAAGACTATTGGGGTGTCCAACAGCCACGATTTTATCTGCCATGACCGCCACTTCACCCCAAAACCACGGGTTATTCATGCCATCCACGACTTTTGCATTTTTAATCAATAAATCAAACATGCCAAGAGTCTACACAGTTTAGCCAATAGCTGCTGGTCATTGGTGATTAGGCAATACGTTCTGAACGCATTTATTGACTACTGCAAAATACGTTGGCGTTCAGGGTCGTACAAAGAGCGCAAACTGGCTCGAGTCGCGTATTTTTTGCCGTTGATCACAATTTCATACTGCCCAGCCTTAACCCAACCTGAGTCCAGACCATTCGGGTTTTTAACGTATCCCATGCCAATGGCTGCGCCAAGTGTATGCCCGTAACTGCCCGAAGTCGTGTAGCCAACAGCCACACCATCGCGTAGAATTGGTTCTGAACCCCACAGCATAGGTTCTGGGTCGTTCAACACAAAAGAAACCAGCATTCGGGTTAAACCATTTTTCTTCTGTTCAAGTAGGGCAGTTTTACCGATAAATTCTTTGTTCCAATCTACGGCAAAGCCCAATCCAGCCTCGAGAATCGTGTCCTCTGGGGAAATATCTGCACCCCAAGCCCTGTAGCCCTTCTCGAGCCGAAGCGAGTTAATTGCGTAATGTCCAGCGTTTTCTATGCCGTAACTCGAGCCAACCCGCATTAAATCCGCGTACACCTGTGTTGCTTGGCTGTTTGGGATGTGCAGTTCCCAACCGAGTTCACCGACATAAGTAATCCGCACTGCCAGCACCCTCGAGTACCCCATTTCGATGTATTTGGCTTCACCAAACCCAAAGGCTTGATGGCTCATGTCGCTTGTGGTTAGTGCTTTAAGCACATCTCGAGATTTTGCACCCATTAAACCAATTACAGCGTAGGATTCGGTCACATCGGTCAGGCTGATTTGCTCATGTGGCAAAAGATTACGCCGAATCCAATCGGTATCATGAACTGCTTGGCTCGAGCCGGTGATGATTCTAAAATGCGTGTTACTAAGGCGCAAGACCGTTAAATCGGATTCAAAGCCACCGCGTTGATTTGGCATGGCGGTATAGACCGCTTTACCGATAGGTACATCCATTTGGTTGCTGCATAAACGCTGCAACACAGTCAGCGCATCCCTGCCTATCACCTCGAGTTTGGCAAAAGCAGATTGGTCAAAAACCGCCACGGATTGTCTGGTTGTATCGTGTTCTAGTTTGTGCATTCCAAACCAATTTTGCCGCCCCCAAGCGTACTCGGTAACAGGTTCTAAGCCGTCTCGAGCAAACCAATTCGGGCGCTCAAACCCAGCTTTTTGACCAAAACATGCCCCAGCCTGCTCGAGTGCGTAGTGCAGTGGCGATAAACGCAAATTGCGCCCCGTTAAAGGCTCACGGTTTGGATATGCCATCTGATAATGTAAGCCCAGCACTTCGGTCACACGGTCACGCAAAAAAGTACGGTTATTCAGCGCCGCCCCAAAACGCTGAATGTCCACGCTCCATAAGTCAATGCTTGGTTCGCCATCCACAATCCATTCAGCTAAATACTTGCCTGCCCCACCAGCACTGGCAATACCGACACTATTAAAACCAGCCATCACAAAAAGCCCGTGCAGTTCTGGGGTTTCGCCCATTAAAAAATTGTTGTCTGGGGTAAACGATTCTGGACCATTGACGAACTTCTCGAATTTTGCTTTCTCGAGGGCTGGAATGCGCCATTTTCCTGCTGCCAATGGGTCGGTGTACTTTGCCCAATCTGGCTCGAGCAGCGCGTTGCTAAAATCATTTGGAACAGGTTGCACATCCCACGGTTTGGTGTATGCCTGAAATGCCCCAAGCATAATTTTATTGCCCTCACCACGGTAATAAATACAGCGATTCGGGTCACGCCCGACTGGTAATCCATCAAACGCACCATCTATGGGTTCTGAAACCACATAATGATGCTCCACAGGAAAAAGTGGAATGTTTACACCAATTTTAAGCCCAAGTTCCCTTGTCCACATGCCGCCACACAGCACCACAAATTCGGCGGCAATATCACCATCGTCGGTTCGCACACCAGTTACACGCCCGTTTTGGCGCAACACATCCAACACCCGCACATGCTCGAGGATTTTTGCCCCGCCTAATTGTGCGCCTTTTGCCAATGCCAACGCCGTTTCTTTGGGTAAGCACTTGCCATCATCGGGTAGCCACGCCGCGCCTATCACATCATCTACCCGCATGAGCGAACCCCATTTTTGAAACGCCAAGTCTGGGCTAATCATTTCGGCTTTGACCCCAAAAAGTTCTGCCATTGCCATGGTGCGTTCCAACTGAATCATGCGTTCAGAACTGGTTGCCACTATTAAACTGCCCGTGGTTTTCCAACCTGTTGCCACACCCGTTTCGGTTTCCAAACGCGGATAGAGTTCCACGCTGTACTTATTGATTTTGGTCATGCTGTTGCTGGTACGAAGCTGCCCGACTAAGCCTGCCGCGTGCCAAGTCGTGCCACCCGCCAAGGCATTCTGCTCGAGCAGCAAGACATCCGACCAACCGAGTTTGGTTAAATGATATGCCACACTTGCACCGACAATGCCGCCACCTACCACAATCACTCGAGCCGAAGAAGGAATCATCAGGTATTTTAACTCGAGTTGAGCCTATGCACTGGCTTAACGAACCGAAGTAAACGAATGAAAAAAAGCCGCACTGCAACAGTGCGGCTTTTTGGATATTTAGAGATACCAGTTTTTGTGTAAGATAGAGACATGCCTTATGTCAATGTTCGCATCACCAAAGGAAACGTGAGTCTCGAGCAAAAACAGCAAATCATTGCTGAAATCACTCAGACATTACAAACCGTGCTGGGTAAAAACCCTGAACGCACCCACATTATTATTGATGAAATAGACCCCGACAATTGGGGTATCGCAGGTCTAACCACCACCGAGTACCGCAAGCAAAATTCCTAAATTAAATAACTTCCTCGAGTTTCACAGCGCGTTTTTCTTGGTATGAACAGGTAGCTGCCACCGCTAAACGCAGGCTCTCAAAAGCATCTTCGGCACTTGGGTTTGGGGTTGTGCCGTTTTCTAAGCTCTTAAAAAAGGCTTCTAACTCGAGTTTATAGGCTTCCTTGAATCTGTCCATAAAAAAATCATAATGGTCGGCGCTTAATTGTCCTGTGCCATTGGCATTTTGTCCATATTGCCAGACTGGGGTTTTGGGCGTGGCATCAAGCACTAATTTGCCATTTGTGCCAAAAATTTCGGTGGTGACATCGTAACCGTAAGTGAGCCAAGTGGCATCAGATTAGTCTGGCTAACCGAGCTTGGAGGCTTGAAACCAAACGTGACCGAGTACCAACTTGAGCAAAAAACCTGTGTGAAATGCGGGATTCAAGTCGAAGCGATTCATCCAATGATTGATTATAGCCAACAAGGTGCGACTGCCCATCGAATTGGAGTGAATGCCATGAGTCTAGCCCATTGTTTACAGTATGAACTGGGAATACCAGCCAGAAAAGTGCCTTGAGTCCTGTTATTAACAACCCAATTACGAATTACCCAAAGTGCAATCACCCAAGCAGCTATAGCTAATACACGAGAAGGTAA
>JBEGTV010000109.1:0-7498 GCA_041179225.1 Deinococcota bacterium
GCCGAAGCCGAAGCCAAAGGATTTGCTGTTCCGATCATTCGCAAAGCTGTCTTGGGCAGCGACGCAGGTGTCATCGGCGCAGCCTTGGCAGCAAGGGAATAAAAAAATTAAAAGGCAAAGGAAGACCTTTGTTACTTTCGCCCTTTGCCTTTCGCCTTTTGCCTGCCCTTCTCGAGTTCTAAATGTCGTGTGGGAAATGGGGGTTTGTCTTCCTCTCGGTGGGCAATAATTAGTAAGGTGGCGTTTTGTTGGCTTAGGACGCTCCAGACGAGGTGTCTCGAGGCTACATCTAGGTAATCAAAGGCTTCGTCTAAAATAATAATTTCTGAGTTGGTGACAAAGGCTCTAGCAAGTAATAATTTTCGTAATTCGCCTTGGGAGGTGTGCAAGGCGTTGCGAGTGGCTAAGTGCGTAATTCCCAATTGGTCAAACAACTGTTCGACTCGAGATGTTTCATTGGCTTGCAGTGGTCTGTGCCAGCCAATACCACCAGAAAAGCCACTGGCAACAATTTCATAACCCGTGGCATCCACTCTATGCCATGCCTGCATGTCGCTCGAGACAAGGGCAATTTTGGTTTGGCGTTCCCAAATGGGGGTTTGACTTGAACCAAACCAAGCCATTTGACTGCCATGAGCAGGTGAAATATCGCCGCGCAACAACCGAGCAAAAGTGCTTTTACCTGCGCCGTTATGACCAGTAATCAACCAGTGTTGATGGCGATACAACCTAAAATTAATATCCTCGAGAATCAGTTTTTTCGCACCCAGAGCGTGTCCGTCTGGGGACGTGGCATCGTCTTTGGGTTCGCCTAAGTAGACATTGGCATTTTTAATTTGAACTAGGATTTCGCTTGGGTTTTTGACTTGAGCCTGTTTGCTTGGAATGGATTGAATTTTTTCTTTAGGACTGTACAAACAGATGGTTTTATTCTCGAGTAAAAATGTTTTTTCGTGACCAGCAAAAGGTTTTTCTTGGCGATGTGTGGTGTAAATGAGTGTTCCACCCTTTGCAATAAAAAGACCAATGAGACTGTGCAATCGCTCTTTGGAGTTGCTTTCGATTCCACTAAAAAATTCGTCCAGTAAAAGCAATTTTGGCTCGAGCAACAAGGCTCTGGTCAGCAGCACTTGACGCATTTGACCTTTGGAAAGTTGATTAAAAGGTTGCTTGAGTAAGGCTGTGATTTTGAATTGCTCGGCGGTTTCTAAAACAATTTTTTCTTGGGCTGGCGTAAGTGGCGTGTACAAAAAATCAGATTGTGTAAAGCCAGTTTCTAAGACTTCTAAAGCACTTCGGTCATGGTTTAAGCGCTGGTATCGCTCTTGGAGTTCTGGGCTAACCAAGGCAATGTGTTGTTTAGCACCAATAGGACTGCTGCGTGGCGGATTGGTTAAGTAATAGGTTCGAGTGCCGCTCGAGTGCCAATAATCGCCCGATAAGAGTTTTAATAGTGTACTTTTACCTGAGCCATTCGCACCAATGAAGTGCAGCACATCACCTTGGCGAATTTCTAAATTGATTTTCTCGAGTAAAACTTGGTGATTAAGTTCCAAACCAACATTCCCCAAGTGAATTAGCATAAAAAAATATCCCCTAAAATGTAGGGGATATTCAAGAGCAACCAATTCCTATTTAGGCAAATCAACTAATTCCTATTTAGGCAAGAGAACTAATTTCTATTTAGGCAAAAGAACATTATTGATAACGTGAACCACACCGTTGCTTGCGCCAACATCGGTAGCCACAACGCGGGTCAAACGCTTGGACTCATCAAGAATTGAAACGCCACCGTTAAGAACATAAACAGTGAATTCGCCGCCCTGTACAGTCTTGACTTTCTTGCGGTTCAAACCAACAACATCGGCTGCCATGACTTTACCTGAGACCACATGGTAAGTCAGGACTTTAACCAATGCGTCTTTGTTTTCTGGCTTAAGAAGCGTGTCCACTGTACCTGCTGGAAGTTTTGCAAAGGCTTCGTTGGTTGGGGCAAAAACAGTAAAAGGTCCTGGACCTGAGAGCGTTCCGACTAAATCGCCTGCTTTGACAGCAGCGACCAAGGTGGCAAAAGAGCTATTGCCGGCGGCTACGTCCACGATTGTTCCGGGCGCGGTTTGGGCAACGACGGTTGAGAGCATGGCGGCGGTTAATCCAAGTGCAAAGAATTTTTTCATATGTTTACCTCGGAGGTGAGCTTACGCAATTGTCAGACCAGAGAACCAAGCCCAAAGTGACAATCAAAAATCAGTCCAGCACACGATTTTATTTTTTCTCAGGAAATACTTAAAAAACTTGAAGTTCTCAATACAATCGTAAGCGCTGTCTGTACCAAGATGCCCTAAAACAATGTGCTTAAAATTGCGATTCAATAACCAAGTCTTAAAATAGTAAGCCATCCCACTCGAGCGCAGCAAAGTGATAGCCTTAAACCATGAATCTCCTTGATCCTCGAGTTCTTGAGCGCCTAAATCTGCATCGTGTTTTTCTGGGTGATTTACGCGAAGCCTTGACTGCTAGCCTCGCCCCTGAAAGTGAATTGCGTGATGCTAGGGCGGCAGCGACTGGTCTCGAGCAGAGTTTTTTACTGGTTGTGGCAGGCGAATTTAACAGTGGAAAATCATCGTTATTAAATGCTTTATTGGGCGGCGAAGCGCTTTTAGAAGGGGTTACGCCAACCACCGATAAAGTCCAGATTTTGGTGCATGGTCAAACGGACACCATCACGCCTTACGAACCGCTCCAAGATGCTTTTGTGATCCGCCGAGAACTACCCTTTGGTTTTTTGGAAGGCGTGGCATTGGTGGACACACCCGGCACAAATGCAGTTATTCGGCAACATCAAGTCATCACCGAAGGGTTCTTACCAAGGGCTGATTTACTGCTGTTTTTGACCAGTGCAGACCG
The DNA here is from genome assembly GCA_041179225.1 of Deinococcota bacterium. Lineage (GTDB taxonomy): Bacteria > Deinococcota > Deinococci > Deinococcales > JAAFIG01 > JAAFIG01. The sequence continues at coordinate 2,908 of JBEGTV010000109.1, forward strand.
TCCTTTTTCTGAATCTGAACGCCAATTTTTAAGCCTTGCCAAAGCATGGTCGCGCAAAGTGGTGCTGGTGATTAACAAAATAGATTTACTCGAGACCCAAGCCGATATAACCACAGTCTATGAATTTGTGAAAACCAATGTGGTAGCTACGCTCGGAGAAACCCCACCAATTTTTATGGTTTCGGCAAGACGACAAAAACGCGAACAGAACGACACGGGTTTTATTGCGCTCGAGCAACACCTGCGCGAAGTTTTGGGTGAGCAAAGTCGGGTGCGTCTTAAACTCCTTTCGCCACTTGGGGTCTCGAGCGAACTCTTAAATCGGGCTGTGGCAAGGGTTAAAGCCAGCCAAGAACTGTTAGTGGCAGATAGTAAGCTCCTGAACGACATTGAACAAGAATTTTTACATCATCAAACCGACTTAAAAACCCAACTCGAAGCCCAACTGAATAATGTCTACAATGTGCTGGACGGAGTGCAAAAACGCGGCGAGATTTTTATAGACGATACCCTGCGGGTGTCTAAAACACTAGAATTACTCAATGCCGATAAAATCCGTGGGCGTTTTGAACGCGAAGTGGTTGCCGATGCGCCGCAACAACTCGAGCGTCGCGTTTCAGACATCATAGACCGCTTCTTAGAGCGCAACGTCAAATTTTGGAATGATACGGTGCAACTGCTTTCAACTAGAGGGCAAGCCGATGAAACCCGTGCAGCATTGGTACGTGGCGCACAATTTGACTATGACCGCCAAGGTTTACTCGAGCGTCTAGGACAAGCCGCCAATGCCGAAATTGCCCGATTTGAAGGGGGAGAATTTGCACGGCAACTGGCGACTGATGCCTCGAGTGCCGTTGTACGTGGTGGACTGACCAGCGTTGGTGGGATTGGACTAGGCGCATTACTCGCAGGGGTATTTGGGACTTTACTGGCAGATTTTACGGGAATTTTACTGGGCATTGCCGTGGCAGGACTGGGATTTTTAATTTTGCCGCGCAAACGCGCCCAAGCCAAAGCCGAACTCGAGACCCGCATTACGGACACCCGTGAACGCCTATCCGAAGTGCTACTGCGCGAACACAGCTTAGAAGGGGAACGCGCCCAAGGCAGATTACGCGATGCCATCGCCCCATTTATTCGCGCCGAAACCGAACGCTACGCCCAAACCCAAGCCAAACTTGTGCAATTACAATCCCGAGCCGCACAATTGCGAACCGAAGTTGAAAATTTCTAAGACTGATATGGTCTGCGTATTTTGCGGCAAGTGGTGCTACTTGAGCGAACTCCAATCAGTTAAACTGCTACCATGAACCCACAACGCCCAAACCCAAACGAACATCTACCGTACTTCTCGAGATACACCCACCTTGTACCAGACGGTGACATAAATACATTCCTCGAGACTCAATTCGAGCCTTTGAACCAAGCACTATTACACCTCAGTCCCGAACAAGCCGAGTACCGTTATGCACCAGATAAATGGAGTATTCTCGAGGTAATTGGGCATTTATCCGATACTGAACGGGTTTTTACCTTCCGAGGACTGCACATTGCCCGAGGCGACCCAAGTCCCCTGCCCGGATTTGACCAAGATGATTGGATGAAAAATGTTGACTTTTCAAAGCGCAATTTAAGTGATTTACTGCTCGAGTGGCGTGGGGTACGGGAGGCTGCCATCAGCTTATTCTCGAGCCTAGAACATGAGGCGTGGGTACGTCAAGGAATTGCCAGTGGTCATACCATGACTCCAAGGGCTTGTGCCTACATCATTGTTGGTCATGCAATCTATCATCAGCAATTACTGCGCGAAAAATACGGTTTAGACATCTGATACCAAACTTAATCACTCTCATATGACCAGAAAGACGGTCAAACTGTCGTTCGTGCGTTAATTTGGTTCTTTTAGTCGGTTAATCAGTCGCGTATTTTGACTGATTAACACAACTTGGTATGAATTTACTCGAAGGTTATATCACCATTGCTGCTGTGTAACTCGAGTTGTGCAGGATTATCACCATTCATATTGGCTTGGAATTGGTCGTTTTCTGTAGAATTCATTTCTAAATCATCGCGGTTAGAAACAAAGTTTCCATTTTGGGTTGTTCCGTACAACCGTAAACCACTGGTGTTCTCGAGTTGATTAAGAACAATACTGCCGTTTTCACTGCGAATTTTATTTTGGCTACCTGCTACCAATGCCAGTTGCTCGAGGGTGATGTCGCCACTGTTGCTGGCGAGGTCAAGAACAGTTTTGCCTGTCTTAGAAATAACAATATCACCGTTGGTACTGACCGCTTTGAGGCTATTGCTTAAACCATTCACAACAATATCCCCATTTTGAGTTTTTAATTCTAGCCGCATGGCTTTACCAAGTTTAATACGGTAACTGACACTGCAACTCAGACAAGTATTGGTTTGCAAGGCTTTCAAACTTAAGATATTACCTTGCCGCTCGAGAATAGGCTTTTTTTGCTGCACCCCGCGTTTATCATCAGCTTTCTCTTTGATTTCAAATTCACCCAATGAACTCATGGTGCTACTAATTTCAACTTCAATGTCGCCCGTGAAAGTCTCGAGGACAAGGGTGTTGATGTCAACCAATTCATAAGTCGAAGTGATGCTTTTTGATCCAGAAACCAACACATTATTAATCACTGTTCCTGTACGGCTTTCGGTGCGTTGCCCTTGATCTAACCAAACCGAGGTTGGCATGGTTGATACAAATAACAAGACACCTGCAATAATCAAAACCATTCCCATTTTCATGTGTTTATTCTGACGCTTCAAAGCAGTCTTGTCATGGCTCTAAAGGACGAGCTAATGCAAATGCCGTGTGCGTTGTAACTCGAGGTATGCCCCTGGGATCATAGCGAGTTTGCGTTGTCCAGAAATCGAAGCACGTTTATGGAAATTATCAAAACCATTGAGTTCAAGCGCTCCAAGAATGGCTTCATAAGACTTGGCTGCCACTGCCACGGCAGTTCGGGCTGCGCCATGAAGATGCGGTAAGCCTTTCCATCCTTCGCGGTACAGTTCACGGGCAATACAGTCAAGTTCACGCATTAAGGCAATGTAATTCTGGGTAACTCGGCGTTGCTCGAGATCAAAAGTGGTTACGCCATGTTTTGCCATTAAATCTAAGGGCAAGTAAATTCGCCTTCGTTCTAAATCCTCGCCGACATCGCGTAAGATATTGGTGATTTGCATTGCCATACCAAGTTTTAATGCTCGTTCTAAAGTTGCTTCGCCGCCATCAAAACCAGCAATTGGCGTAATCATCCAACCGACCACGCCAGCCACCCGACGACAGTACAACATTAGTTGCTCGAGAGTCTGGTATTGGTGCTGCTCCAAATCCATTTTTAACCCAAGGTATAGTTCATGAAAAGGTGCGTATTGAATTGGATACTCGCTGGCTGCCCAAGCCAAGGCTTGTGCCATTGGGTGATGATCTGGTTTGCCGACTAGCGCGTTTTCGACTCGAATTCGCCATGTCTCCAAGGCATCGCGGGCTTCTTGTCCAACCAATTCGTCTACAGTGTCATCGCCAATCCGACAAGCTGCATAGACTGCCCAGACCGCTTGGCGTTGCTTGAAGGGAAAAAAGCAACTGCCAAAGTAAAAAGTTTTACTGTGATGCGAGGTGATGCCACGACAATAGACAATTGCTTCTTTTGGACTGGGTTTTTCTTTGAAATTTAGCATTGTCGTTTATTCCCTTCTGACATCCTAGGTCAGCTTGACTAGACAATACACCGAGCTTAGTTACGATTGATAGTGGGTCTAGGACGCAATTTGACTGGAAACACTTCCACAATTTAATACTCAATAGTGGTTAATTTACTCAGTTCGGTCAGCACTGACATGGCATCGGGATACCGAGCAGCAGGATCTTTTTGTAATAAGCGCATTGCCACTCGGTCTAAGACATGCGAGATTCTGCCATCACGTACACTCGAGGGTTCAGGCGGTACATGATGCAAATGCGCCTGCAAAACTTCTTGAGGATCGCCATCAAACGGATGCTGAGCCGTAATCCCCCAGTAAAGCATCACACCTGCGCTGTACAAATCGGCGGCTGGAGAAAGCGGCAAGCCCTGAATCGCTTCAGGCGAAATATACGCCACTGTCCCCGGCGTAATCCTATCTCTAAAAAATTCTAAGGTTGGACCAGATAAATCATAATCAATCAGCTTGACTTCGAGACCACTAGGCGTTTCACCCGGAGAAACCACCAGATTTTCTGGCTTAAAATCCCGATGCACCATCCCTTGTCCGTGCATATGCGACAAACCCTCGAGTGCCTGAGAAAAAACCGCTAAGAACTGCACCAAGCCATGCTGAGAAACATACTCCGAGAACCGCACCCCCGGCGCAAACGGCATGAGAACCCCCGGCTGCCCTTCAACCACAACTCGAGCCAAAACTGGATTGGCATTCTTATGACTCAAACGACTGCCGACTAAATACTCACGGTCGGCTCGAGAAGCCAGTTCAGGAGGGAATAATTTCACCGCAAAAGGCGCACCAAACATATCAAACGCCAAGTACACAACACTCGATGTGCCACGCGCTATTGGGCGCACAATGC
>JBEGTV010000110.1:0-7470 GCA_041179225.1 Deinococcota bacterium
GGTTGCAAAACCATTCTCGGCGGTCAATTTGCCGTTACCGACCACTAAGGGCATCCATTCGCCAGTACCATCTGGGTTGACTCGAGCCACATACAGTGTGCCTTCGTCAAGTAAGTTCAGATTTGCTGTACGATTACTTGGGTTAAATTTGCCTTTGGTGACAAATTTGTACATGTAATCAAAGCGCTCGTCATCGCCAGAGTACATCACCACGCGACCGTCATTGGCAAGGCTAGATTCTGCGCCTTCGTGCTTGAAACGCCCCAAGGCAGTGCGCTTTTTTGGGGTCATGGTTGGGTCGTAAGGATCAATTTCAACAATGAAACCGTACCTAAATGGTTCATTGGGATTGGCTTCTAAGTTAAAGCGTTCGTAATGATTTTCCCAGACCCGCCCAGATGCCTTGGCGGTTACGCCGTACCGAGCGTGAAGGGCTTTGATGGCTGGGTCTTTTACATTGTCGTTATATGCAAAGTATTGGTTAAAGTTCTCTTCGGCGGTTAAAATTGTTCCCCATGGGGTTGTTCCACCAGCACAGTTATTAAGCATTCCCATAACCATTTTGCCTGTTGGGTCGGCTCGAGTTTGCAAAAGCGGGTGTCCAGCAGCAGGACCAGTAATTTCCATTGGGGTGTTGGCGGTAATACGGCGGTTGTATCTCGAGACAGGTTGGTATTCGATGTTGCCGTCACGGTCACGGAAAACCTGGACGACTGTTCCACCATGAGCCGCCAATTCAACATCTACTTGTTGTTTGGTGGCTTTGCCAGCCGCGTAACCACGGAACATCAATTCTGGGTTGGTGTACTCGTGATTAACCCACAACAGGGCTTGGCTCGAGCGCTTAGATTGGTAGCCCGGAAGTGGCAAGAACGAAACGTAATCGCAGTTATACCCAAAGCTATTTTCTTGGTCTTTAGCACCGAAATTATCAATGTCAAAACGTTTCGCACCACGGGTTACGGGGTCGCCCCAACGAATAATCACATTAGCTTCGTAACCAGATGGCACAATCGTTCTGTCTTCGGTGGAGAGCTTAATTGGACTAAAACCAAGGTTTGCGCCTTGGGCGGCGGCAGGCATCAAGCTCGAGACTCCAGAAAGCATCATCAGGCTAGCAAATCCACCTTTAAGAATACTGCGGCGGTCAATGGCTTCTTCGATGATGCTGCGACTGTACAAGTTCTCGGTTTGGTTCAGAACAGGTGTAGCGCAGGCATCGCCGCATTTCCAGTGGCAAGTGGCGCTGGTACGATTGCCCGAGGTATCGAATTCGCTGGTGTCCAAACTCAAGTTCATAATGCTCCTTGTGGTGCTTTTGAGATTCGGTTATCAGTAAAGCAATCAATTGTCAGCTTAGTTTCAGGACTGGCACTACCACGGGTTAAACCAGAATTCTCAAGCCTCGTTCTGATTGTTAATGATAACAGATTATCATTAAAAATGCGTCTATAACGTGGTTTCTTGACGATTGCCTGACACTGAATACTTAAACTTGGCGCTCGGAGGCAACATGAAAAAAGTGTTATTTGGGGCAATCAGTGCAGTCGTTTTGGCAAGTACAGCCGAAGCTGCAAAAGTGAATATCTTGCCAGTTCAAGGTGCAAAATTCTTGGCTGGCGCAAAATTTGATTTCCGTGTCGAACTCTCAGACATCAAAGGTACACCACGCGAAGTCGCCATCACCATCAACGGGCGCGATGCTGGAACAGTTTTTGGTAAGAAACTCGAGATGAGCGCCGGAGCAGTCGGAGTTCAAAACTTTATGGTACGCGACGTGATGCACAAAACCACAGGTAAGCTCGAGGTTATCGCCCGTGGTGTGGACGATAGTGGTGTATTTGTTCGTCAAGCCACCTACGAAGTGGTGCGCGGTATGGCATCGGGTAAACGCCCCAAGAACATTATTGTCTTTGTTGGCGACGGCATGGGCTGGAACACCGTCACCGCCGCTCGTATTGTCATGCACGGCATCGAAAATGGCAAACCACGCGATTTTTTGCACATGGAAAAAGCCGATAGCACCGCCAGCGTTCACACCAGTGGTTTAGATGGTTTGGTCACAGACAGCGCCAACAGCGCCAGCGCCTACAGCACTGGTCATAAAGCCAGTAACAACGGTTTGGGCAGCTACCCAGACAACACCGCCGATACTTTCGATGATCCGAAGCAAGAACATTTGTTTGAAATGCTCAAACGCACCCGTAACTACGGCTTTGGTTTGGTTTCCTCGAGCTACTTATCCGATGCCACCCCATCTGCATGGTTAGCTCACACCCGTCGCCGTGGTAATTACAGCGAAATTGTTGAACAAATCATTGATTCTGGCGCTCGTCCAAGCGTAATTCTCGGCGGCGGTAGCCAAGACTTTATTCCAAAATCCATCAAAGGTTCACGCCGTAAGAATGAACGCGATATTATCAGCGAATTTCAAAAAGCCGATTACCAATTTGTCAGCAGCGCCAAAGAACTCGAGGCAGCTAAACCGGGTAAAATACTTGGCTTGTTCCAATTGGCTTGGATGAACTCCTACCTCGACCGTGTACAATTCAAGAACCCAGACGTACTAGGTGCATTTACCGATCAACCACTCTTGTGGAACATGACCAGTAAAGCCATTGAAAGCCTCGAATTACTGCACCCAAACGGATTTGTGCTTGTGGTTGAAGCCAGTAACCCAGATGTCTTGCAACATGCCCTTGATTGGCAACGCGCCACTTGGGACGCAATCGAAATGGATGTCGCCATTGGCAAAACCAAAGAATGGGCAGCTAAGAAAAATGACACCCTGATTTTAACCACCGCCGACCACGCGCACAGTAACACCACTTATGGCACATACAACACCGCCGCAGGTGCGGGTAGCCCGTCAGGTACAGCCGCCGGTGTTGGACTTTACGAACAAAACGGCTTCCCTACCTACCAAAATGCTAGAGACGCAAATGGTCTACCCCTCGCCAAAACCGATATTGCCCTCGCTGTTGGTTACGGCGCAGCTCCAGCTCACTTTGCGAACTTTATTGTTGGCGAAAAACCATTTGTAGCAACCGCCCAACAAGACGGTAGAACCGTTCCAAACCCAGCCAATGCTGGTGGTGCTTTGACCGGTGGCAACATCGGTGGAAACAGCGGTCCTCACACCGTTGACCCAATCCCACTCTTTGCTTGGGGTCCCGGCAGCCAGCACTTCAAAGGCAGTATTGACAACACCGAAGTATTCTTCGGAATGGTCAAAGCCCTTGGCTTAGACCCATTGCGCGAAGCCAAGTAATTCCGCCTGCGTGAAGCCTAGTAATTCCGCCTGCGTGAAGCCTAGTAATTCCGCCTGCGTGAAGCCTAGTAATTCCGCCTGCGTGAAGCCTAGTAATTCCGCCTGCGTGAAGCCTAGTAATTCTAATAATTTCTCGAGACCCCTTCCCAGTTTTGGGAAGGGGTTTTTAACAGACATAAAGCTGATAATTCTCTGACAAAATATAGTGGTATGAGACGAATTTTCATGGTTTTTCTTTTTCTTGGCATGGCTTTTGCCCAACCAACCGCTCAACCGATTACTTTTAGAGAATTGTACAATACCACCATTCGTGGCATGGAATTCTCGAGTAAAGCCGTTCAACTCAACAATAAACGCATCGAAATGAAGGGTTTTATGGCACCGCCACTGCGTCCTAAACTCGATTTTTTTGTACTAACCAAAACACCGATGCTTAGTTGTCCATTCTGCTCGAGTGCCGCCAATTGGGATGCCGATATTGTACTGGTGTACCTACCAAAAGGTAAGGATATTCTTGCTAGTCCATATCCAGTGCAAATTCGTGGACGGCTTGAACTTGGTACAAAAGAAGACGCTGAAACAGGTTTCGTGAGCCTAGTCAGAATTTATGCTGATGAATTTACCGAAATAAAATGAATCCCCACTTGGTTCAACTTAAGAATGCCATCGTGAACTACTCAAGCGAGTACAGTGTACGCTTACCAGATGTTCAATTACAAAGTGGGCAAGAACTGGCGCTGGTCGGGGCATCTGGAAGCGGCAAAAGCACCGCGCTTCATGCACTGGCGGGATTAGTGCCAGTGCAAGGTCTGGCAGTTGTCGCGGGAACAGATTTAACCAAAGCCAGCAATGCCCAACTCGAGACGCACCGCCGCAAAAACGTAGCGCTGTTATTCCAAGATTTTTATTTACTCGAAGGGTACACCGCCTTAGAAAATGTCATCACGGCATTTGGCTTAGCGGGGCAGCCTTTGCAAAACGCACAAAAACAAGCCAAGGCACTGCTCGAGCGAGTCGAAATGAAACGCTTTCATGCCACACCCGCCCAGCTTTCGACTGGCGAGCGGCAACGTGTCGCTTTAGCTCGGGCTTTAGCAGGGCAACCACGACTAATTCTGGCAGATGAACCCACGGCTCATTTAGACGCGGCTCGAGGGCAGATTGCCCTAAAACTCCTGCGTGAAATTTGTGCTGAAAGACAAGCCGCCCTACTGATTGCCACCCATGACCCCGTGGTGATGGCAGCCATTGAACAACGCATCGAATGCGGAACTGCCAAACCAATTCCATCTGGGACTGCTGAACCAACTCCATCTGGAGTGAAAGCATGACTTTTTGGTTACTCTGGCGCAATTTACGGACTCGAGTTGGTGCAAATAGCCTGACCGTATTAGCCATTGCCATAGCAGTTCTCATGGGTTTGGTTGTGCCGCTTTTACTCTCGAGTTTTAGAGAAAGTGTGATTCGTGCCGCTAATAGTTTTGATTTGCTCATTACTGCCAAAGGATCTCAGAGCCAAGCCGTGCTGAACACGATTTTTTTGCAAGAAGCACCTATCGGGAATATCCCATATGAAGTGTTTGAAAAACTCACCCAAGACCCACGCACCAAAAAAGCCATTCCACTCGCCTTTGGTGATAATTACAATGGCTTTCCAATCGTTGGCACAAACAAAGATTACTTTGAATTACGCCCCAACCAAAGCCAAGGGCTGCTTTATACTTTTGCCCAAGGTACGGTTTTCGAGGATGAGTTCGATGCAGTGCTTGGCGCACAAGCTGCTAAAGTCAGTGGCTTAAAAATAGGCGATACCTTTAAGAGCCAACATGGAATCACGCCGACTTTTGAACCAGACGAACACGCCGAATCCTTTAAGGTCGTGGGGATTCTCGAGCCGAGTGGTGCAGCTGGAGATAAGGGGATTTTCGTGCCAATAGAAGCTGTTTGGCATTTGCATGAACAAGAAGAAAAAAAAGAACACGAAGGCAAAGAAGAAACCGCTCATGAAGACGAACATGATCACGGCGAAGAACAAGAAATCACTGCGATTCTCTGGACTCCAACCCGATTAGGCTACGCGTACCAACTGGCAGGTGAACTCAACCAAGACAACACTGCCCAAGGGGTTTTTCCAGGGCAAGTTATCGGGCAATTATTTTCCTTTATGGGACAAGGACAAGAAGCTTACAACCTGATTATTTGGTTAGCTCTTTTACTTGCGACCCTCACGATTGCGATTAACACCCTCAGTGCCAGCCAAGTGATGCAGCGCAATTTAGCGGTCTTACGGGCGATAGGCGCAAGTAAAAACCAAGTCGTGGGACTGGTGTTACTCGAGTCACTGGTGATTACACTTGTAGGGCTTTTGGTTGGGCTGGGCTTGAGTTATGTCATTACCAGTCTGGTTCAACAATGGTTAGAACAACAAACTGCCCTGACCTTACCTAATCTTGCACCAAACCCAAGTGACTTACTGCGGGTTGCTACTGTGATTCCAGTGGCGCTGGTGTTTGCCTTACTTCCAGCTTTACTAGCAATTAGAAATTCGCCCTTAAAACAAATGAAGCGCTAACTCGAGCGCAGCGCTTGTCAGAACCCAACGCGTTAGGGGCTTGTCAGAACCCAACGCGTTAGGGGCTTGTCAGAACCCAACGCGTTAGGGGCTTGTCAGAACCCTGAACATTATGTATACTCCTCGCCGCCAAAGATAATTTGGCTTCCCAGTTACAAAGGTTCGGGGACTAGCGCAGTCTGGTAGCGCATTTGGTTTGGGACCAAAGGGTCGGGGGTTCAAATCCCTCGTCCCCGACCACAAGAAAAGAGCTTGCTAAACAGCAAGCTCTTTTTAATTTAGAATTTTGCCCCGCATAAAAACGTTAGAGTACCCTGTGATTCAAAACGCTTCTTTAACTCCTTTGGTGACGGTGGCAACTTATGCAGTCATGACCAGTGTTGGCGCAATGAATGCCAGTTATGGCGCGGTGCTGCCCTTTTTACAACAGCAATTTGTGGTCAGCAGTGCCGAAATTGGTTTTTTAAGTACCGCCCAAACGATTGGTGGGGTACTTGGGAATTTTAGTACCACTTGGCTCGAGAAGCGCCTGAGTGTCGGACAGCAAATGGTTTTGGCTGGTGCAAGTTTTGCTTTTGGAGCGCTTGGTTTCGCGGCTTCTTTGGGTTTTTCATTGGGTTTTGTGGTGGCGCTGCTGGCACTTTTTATCATGGGTTTAGGACTGGGTTTATTTCAAGTTAATTATGCCAATGTGTTCTCAAGGGGTTTTGGTGAGCGTTCTGGGGCAGTGATGTCTATTATGAGTACCGCTTTTGCAGTTGGGAGTATTACTGGTCCACTGCTGGCGGTTCAACTGGCGCTAGGGTATGCGTGGCTACCGATGATTTTAGGAGTCTCGACGTTTTGTTTTGCGATGCTTTTAAGTTCAGCCAAAAATGCGGATTCGACCAGTAAAAATAAGACCAAAGCAGCCCTGACGACCCGAACATGGTTATTTGCGGCGATGATTGGGTTGTATGTCGTGGCAGAACAAGGCGCAAGTTTTTGGGGCGTGACCCATTTGGTCTCGATTGGTTGGACTCCTCAAGCTGCCGCCTTGGTCTTCTCGAGTTTTTGGTTGGTGCTTTTAATTGGGCGTTTAATCGGCGCGGCTTTAGCTGTGCGTTTCTCGAGTGAAATGGTTTTGGTGGTGGGTTTACTTGGGTCAAGCCTGGCTTTTTTAGCGGCGAATTTTGCACCTTTGGCTGCGCCAGCTTACTTAATTGCTGGTTTATTATTTGCACCCGTCTTCCCAATCGGGCTAACTTGGTTAGCCAAAGGCAACCCTTCGAGTATGGCAACGACCATGTATTTGGTGGCTGGTAGTCTTGGTGCGGCACTTGGTACTCCACTGATTGGAGGACTCAAAACCCTCTTTGGAGATGCTGCCATTCCAGCAACGTTGACAACCGCTTGCGGTTTATCTTTAGGCTTAGCCCTTATGTTGCGTACAAAGCAAAAACCGCCAGCTTAAAACCGTAGAATTAAACCATGAGACAATTCATTGAAACTTCCCAAATCCCAGAACAAGCGCTGCTTTTAGATGCTCGAGCCAAAAAAGATTATTTGGCTGGACATTTGCAGGGCGCTCGTCATGCCGAATTTCTAGAAAAATTTATTATTCGCAATCCTGATCAACTCGAATTTT
>JBEGTV010000111.1:0-7464 GCA_041179225.1 Deinococcota bacterium
GCCACACTGCCCTTGTTTATGCTGGCTTTTACGATCATTGGACAAATTGGTAGTTTAGGAATTAATGCCTATAAACGCCAAATGGAATACCGCGCAGATCGGTACGCGCTTGAAATCACTCAAAATCCAAGGGCTTTTGAAAGTGCTTTTCGGGTTTTAGCCAATGAGAACCTACGCGACCCAAACCCACCAGAATGGGTTGAAATCTGGCTTCATGACCATCCAAGTATCGAAAAGCGAATTGCAGCCGCTCGAGCTTGGGCGAAAACCGGGTGAACCATGAACAACCGAATTAGGGAATTACGCGCCATTAAACGCTTATCGCAAGCCGACCTTGCCGATGCACTCGGTGTTAGCCGCCAAACCATTAACGCCCTCGAGACTGGCAAATACGACCCAAGTTTGCCACTGGCATTTAAGTTGGCAAGACTTTTTAATCAACGTATCGAAGAGATTTTTCTCGAGGAGACAAGCGCATGAATTTTCTTTTAGGAATACTGCTTTTTTTTGTTAATTTCTATCTTGTTTTTTACTTCTTGGTACGTGCCATTACCGTTCCATCGGTGCTTTTGGTGGTCTCGCCCACAGCCCTGACTCGACGTTTTATTCGGCGCTCGCAGGATGGCAAGAGTGGCATTGATATTGACGTAGATGCCCGAAAACTCAGTGACCGACTGGTTCAACCAAAAGTTTTAATCGGTACGGCAGCCGTAGCCATTATTGGTTATGCGCTCAGTGGGAATTTTGCTTATCTTTGGGTTGCAGGGGCAATGTTACTGACCATCTTTGCTGAACAAGACAAAATGGATGAACGCACCTTTGAAATCTGGACTAGGGCTTTGGCGGCTGTTTCGGACGCTGTAATTGTTGGTGTGTTATTTTTCATGACCATTTTTAGGTTACAAGTAGATGCCTTTGGTTTACTGACATTTATGCTTTTTGCAAGGGAATTATTGCTGTTCTTTGCGCGGCGTTGGCTCGAATCCGAACCTGAATTTGAAGCCTATGATGGTGGAAAATCTGGTACAGAAACACGAATTGGTCTTTTTGCCAATAGTGCTGAACCTGGTAGTGCTGAATCTGGTAATGCTGAACCTGAAATCTCAGAAACACAGACTTCAGAATCATCCAAGTCATGAGTTTCTGAGAATCATCCAAGTCATGAGCTTCGAGGATCAGTTGATAGGATTGCCATCCTAATTGAATCCACCCACTGCCCTTCCCAAAAAAGTGCGTGACGCTCGAGACCTTCTTTTACAAAACCACATTTTTCATAAACCCGTTGCGCTCTTGGATTAAAGGCATAGACACTCAGGCTGATACGGTGCAGTCTAACTTGCTCAAAACCATTATTCACCACGGCTCGAGTTGCCTCTGTTCCGTAGCCTTGCCCAAGAAACTCGGCTTGCAGTCCAATCCGAAAATTCATAGCTTGATTATCTGTATCTAGGTCATTTAGCACGACCTCGCCAATAAAAGCACCGTCGGCTACTCGAATGATTGCCCAATCTGCGCGGTCATCCCTGTTTGGCAAGCCAGTTAAGAATTTCTGCACTGCTTCAAAAGTAAATATGGCATGTGTTCCTGTTAATTTGCGCGTCTCGAGGTTGTTGATGCCAGCAAAAAGGCTTTCGGCGTGTTGCTGACCCAGTTGCTCGAGTCGTAAATTCGCGGTGTGCAGAATGTTTTGGTCACGTAAAAATTGAGTGGCAATCATACTTTATTACACCTGCCTCGAAATTCTATTTCTTTTTTGCTTTTCGCCGGTTTTCTTGCGCTCTAAACAGTACAATTTTACGAATCAAATCATAGGGTATAGGTTGATTGAGTGAAAATTGCACCGAGCCTTTGCCCGATTGATATTGCTTTAATTCTTCCTTAAATTCAACAATGCCATCAGGCATGGGGTACAAACCAATGTGCTTTTTGAAAGCTGCAAAATAAACCAAGTAATGCCCGTATAGCTTAAAAGTGGGCATTTGATAACTGATGGTTTCCTCTGCTTCTGGGGCGACTTCTATAATCAGGCTTCGGATATTCTCGAGAATCAGTTGTACTTCTGCTGGAAACGCAGCAATGTAAGCGCTGATGTTTTTATGGGCTGGTTGTTTCATGATTAAATTCTAAACGATTTATATCCGTCATTTTCCAGAGTCTTTGCATCAGTAAAGCACTAGCAATCGCCAGTCCGCAACAAAAACCTGCCCAAATCCCCGCACCACCCCAGTTAAACCAGAAACCAAAAGCATAACTTAAGGGTAAGGAAATCAGCCAGTAAGCAATTAACGAGACTACCGTGGGATAACGATTATCAAAAATGCCGCGCAGCACTCCAACACCCACACTTTGAATACCATCAAAAACTTGAGCCGCACCCCAAACCACAAACATCAGGGCAGCCGCTTGTATCACATCTGGTTCGCTAACAAAAAGAGCCGCTACTCGAGAGCCAAGAATAATCAGCAGAACCGTAAAAACCAAACACCAACCACTGGCAAAAAGCATTCCCGCCATGCCAATGTTCCGAGCGCGGTATTTCTCGCCACCACCTGTAGCTTGTGAAACCCGAATACCCACGGCAATACTCATGCCAATTGGAACAATATATAAAATGCCTAGCACACTAAAAACAATTTGATTGGCTGCCAATTCACTCGCGCCAAGCCAACCGATTAACACCCCAGCCACAGCAATTGCGCCACCCTCGAGCAAATACTGAATGCCCATCGGCAGCCCTTCACGCAATTGAATGACAAAGGCTTCTCTTTGCCATTTTGAACGCACCTGAAATGGTTTATGGGCGGCTGTGAAATGAAAATGTCCTGCCATAATCGCCATGCCAATACAACTACCAATTAAGCCAGCCCAAGCTGCGCCCTCTAAACCAAAAGCTGGGACACCAAATTGCCCCGTTACTAAAATCCATGTCAGTGGGACATTCAAAAAAACAGGAATCAAAGCAAGAATTGTTCCAATCCAAGCCTTATCGGTCGAATCATAGAATTGTTTATAGACAAAGGTAATACAAAACGGAATTAGTGCAAGGGCGGATAACAACCAGTACGGCGCAATCACTGCCCGAACCTCAAGTGGTTGATTCATGTATGGCAAGGCAAACAAAGTCAGTGCCATTAAACCCGCGCCGATAGCACCCACTCCAGCCGCCACGAGTAACCCGTGCTGCATAACCTCCGCGATTTTCCTTGAGTCATTTGCGCCGTGGGCTGTGCCAATTAAATAACCAATAGGTCCTAACATTCCGTACAGTGCAGCAAAGAAAATAATCGAAATAGAAACAGTCAGCGAAGCCACTGCTAAAGGCACTTCGCCCAATCCACCCAGAAAAAAAGTGTTGATTAAACCATAAAATGTGTAACTGGCAGAGCCAGCCACAAGCGGAATAGCAAGGCTAATCAGCGATGGCATTTCGGAGAATACTGTACTGGCTCGAGACGGATTGAGTGGTAAAGTGGTATCGGAATTCATTGGGATTCTCCTAAATCTAAAATGAAATTATGATGCTGCACAATTTTATGGTTTAGTGGGTTTCAAAGCATCCGCCAAATGGTATAGCCGAAGTATTGTGTTTGCGTTCTTGTAAGCTGGGGTTCTAATTCTTGGTTAGATGGCTCGAGCTAATTTTTGGTTAGATGGTTCTAGTTTATCCTTGCGTCTCGGGTTTTACTTTTAGGTGTTGCTTTGCGCTCTCGAGGAAACGGTCCCTGCCAAACGCCAGTGGCAACATTGGGGCAGGGTAGTTCTTTGGTGGGCGCAGGCTAGTCCAAGGCTTATGCGCTTCTTTATTTGGTAAACCCTCGAGTTCTGGGACAAAGCGTTTAATGTACTCAGCACTCGAGTCAAATTTTTCGCCTTGGGTGACTGGATTAAAAACCCTGAAGTACGGCGCGGCATCCACGCCACACCCAGCGCTCCATTGCCATCCGCCATTGTTGCTGGCAAGGTCGCCGTCGAGTAACAAATTATTAAAATGGGCTGCTCCTTGTTGCCAAGGCAGCAGCAAGTGCTTACATAAAAAGCTCGCCACAATCATTCGTACTCGGTTGTGCATCCAACCTGTGCTGCTCAGTTGGCGCATTCCCGCATCTATGATCGGATAACCTGTTTGCCCATTCTGCCAAGTTTCTAAGTCTAGTACGTCTTCACGCCACGGAAAATCGTTCCATTCTGGGCGGAACGCCGAATGCTCGAGGTTTGGTTGTGCCACCAGAACATGACGATAAAAATCGCGCCAGCAGAGTTCGCGTACCCATGCGGTCATGCCAGCTTGGGCAGCGTAGTTGGCAGCGACTCTCGGCGAGAGCGTCCCAAGGTGCAAATCGAGTGACAAACGACTTGTGCCATTCAGACTAGGAATATCGCGCTGAGTTTCATAATGCAGTCCAACTTGACGAATAAACTGCTCGAGTCGGTGCTGAGCAGCAATTTGTCCAGCCGTTGGTAAGGCAATTTGACTTACAGGCATGGGAATCTTCAGACCAGAAAACCCATGTGGTTCGAGTTTTTCTGGAGTTGCTGCTGTTTTCGGAATGGGAATACTGTTCCATGTGCGCCAGAACGGAGTAAAAACCTTGTACATTGTGCCAGTCCCATTTTGGACGGTGTTTGGCTCGAGAACACAATCGCCAGCCAGCAACTTAAATTCGATTCCAGCCGCTTCTAAGACTTGTTTAACCCGAGCGTCTCGGGTCATGCCAATAGGTTCATAACTTTTTAAGGCATAAACTGCTTTTGCTCCAGATTCTTGGGCTAAACGCAGCAATTCTGCCTCTGGCGTGCCAGCTAAAATCACCAAACTCGAGCCAAGGGCAAGGTAAGAATCTGCTAAGGCGTGCAGACAAGCATACAACCATGCGACACGGTTATTGCCCGTATAAGGCGCACTTAATAAACTGGGGTCAAGAATAAAACATGGCACGACTTGTCCTCGAGCGGCAGCATTGGCTAAAGCTGGGTGGTCGTGTGTGCGAAGGTCTGCTCTGTGCCAAACAAGAATCATGACTCGAGCTTAAGTGTTTTTGGCTTGGCAAATCAAGGCAAAGGCGAAGTTTTTCTAACCATCTAAAGCCAATACTGACTAATTCAAAACTTTAAGTAAAATTCCTATTGCTCCGCCTAGAAATACAGTGGCAATTGGATTTAAGCGCAGTCGAATCAGGAAAAAAAGCAGGGCTACTGCCAAAATAATTTGAAAGACATCAGTGACGGAGACTCGAGCCAAGGTATAAACCCCACCAGCCCCAAAGCCAAAGCCGATTGGTAAAATCGCAGCCCTAAAAGCCTTGGCAAGAGGTGCATGACGTATTCGTTGCCATGTTTTTGCGGCAAGTATACTAAGGATTACACCCGGCATGAACATCCCAAACCATGCGGCTGCCGCTCCGAGTAACCCTTGGATACGGTAGCCATAAAATGCCATTGCCAACATGTTCGGTCCGGGTACAAACTGCCCTAAACTCCAACCATCCACAAAAACTTGGGCGGTCAGCCATTGGCGTTCGATGACCAATACCCGTTTCATTTCTGAAAGCATGGCAAGACCGCCACCAATGGATAAAACCCCGAAGCGTAAAAACTCGAGCAGCAGGTCAAATAGCACGGTTTGCCTCCTGCCACTCGAGCAACATACCAATCGGGACAAGTACCAGCAAGACATACAAAATGTTGATGTGCAACAACGCATTGGCAATAAAAGCTGCTAGGGCTAAGAACACGCTTGGGCGTGTACGAAAGGCACTTGGGGCGACTCGAATTGTGGCAGCTAAGGAAATTGCCACGGCTGCCACGGCTACTCCTTTGAGGAATCCTTCGAGCCAAATTCGTTTACTGCCCACCCTTGAGTAAATTACGGCAATACTTAAAATGGCGATGATACCAGCAAAATTTACTCCAATGGTTGCTAGAATACCACCACGCCAACCAGCTAACCGAGCGCCAACATGGGTGCAAAGATTGGAAAAAACAGGACCCGGCAAGGTTTGAACCATGCTGTAACACTCGAGGTATTCGTCCATGCTCAGCCATTTTAAGCGCTCGACCATATGGTGTTGAACGTGGGCGCTGCCTCCGCCGCCAAAGTTAGTTGCGCCAATCAGAACAAAGGCTTTGAAAATTTCAAATGATTGGGTTGATAGAGGTAAATGATTCATACCTTGAGCATAGAGTATACTCAAGGTATGAGATTGGTACTACTTTAGGGACAACAAGAATTTAGGGAACGCTGACGCTATTTCCCGCCGCATCTCGAGCCGTAACTCGATAATCCCCATTGGATTCAGCCACAAGGCTACATTCTTTTAAGTCTAAGCTGTCCTGCACATTATACGCACCTGCTGCATACCCGTTGGTGCAATTTAAGGGAGCTTCTTGACGAGTTTGCGCCTTAAAATTCTGAGCCGCCGTTAAAACCTCATTGGCATAGACTTGTAATTTCTCGAGCGCACTGTCATCCGCTCCTGCACTCACTGGCGGTAAAGCTGGGATACTCGAATCTGGGGTGTTAGGCACAACAGGTGTGGTCTCTGGGGCAGGAGTCACTTCTGGTACAGATGGCACAGTGGTGTCTGGTACGGGTACACTGGTGTCTGGAGTAGTTGGTGTTTCAGGCACAGTTGGTGCTGGGGTTGGGGCAGTCATACTCGAGCTTGGTAAATTCTCTAACGCAGTTTTAATTTTTTCTAAACGCTCAAGCAAATCATTGCGTTCGAGCATGGCTGCATCCCGTTCCGAAGTCAGCGCTGCCACTTGAGCTTGCAAGGTTTCATTTTCGGTTTTTAGACGAGCAGCCTCTTGTGGGTCGGGCAAATTACAACCAACCAAAACCAATGCCAGAATCAGTACCAAGTATCGTTTCACATCTTAATTATACGAGGTCAATTGTCAAATAGTTGCCATACTAAAGTAGCACTAAACCACTTCTCGAGCTAATTTCAAAATTTGCTTAACTGCCCCAAGATGATAGGTGACATGAGCCAACGTTGCCATCATCCCTGTGGCACTGTGTTGATCCCATACAGGGGTATTATGGGCTAAATCAACAATACTCGAGTGAGCATTCTTCAAGCGCTGACGTTGGGCTGCCCATTCAAGCGCATCCACCACCCGAGGTTCAAAGCTGCCCTGCCAATCATTTGGGCTGCGATCACCACTGGCAGAACGTATCGTAGCTTCGATATGAAAAGCACTATGGGCAGTGTGTGCCGCAATACTCAAACCAAGTGAAGTAAGCGAAGAGGCTTGTACAGGGCTTAGACTATCCAGAGTTGCAAAAAAACCTTGGTTACTCGAGCCGTCGCTCTTGGTATGATCCAAAAAATGTGTTCCCAGATTGGGTTTACCACCTTCAAAGGTTTCAGCTAAGACTTCCAAAAAAGCATTCACAAAAATATGTTCCATACTCAGCATCATACTCGAGATATGTTCCATCAGCATCATACTCGAGATACC